>CANQGA010000241.1 GCA_947600145.1 uncultured Lachnospiraceae bacterium
TACATCCGTATCGCAGAGAAGAACGAACAAATTCGCTTCCTGCTTCTGCGGAACAGCCTACTTAGTATATCATAGAACCCGTAAATATGCAAGCAGAAAAACAGGAAATATTAAATTTTTCCCTGCCTGCCGTTTCTCAGGGGATTTGCGCGTCCCCGGACTGTCAGATAAATCTCATCCGCCGGATATAATCGATCAGCTCCCGGTTGGTCCTGGTCTTGGCGAACTGATCCAGGAGCCGTTCCACCGCTTCGTCCGCTTTTAGACCATTCGTCGCCTTATGAATGATATCCACCGCGTCCTGTTCCTCACGCGTCAGCAGTAAATGGTCGTTGCGGGTGCCGGATTTCAGGATATCGATAGCCGGAAAGATCCGCTTCTCCGACAATTTCCGGTCCAGAACAAGCTCCATGTTGCCGGTACCTTTAAATTCCTCGTAGACCACGTCGTCCATACGGCTTCCGGTGTTGACCAGGGCCGTGGCCAGGATCGTCAGGCTGCCGCCTTCGCGCATATTGCGGGCCGCGCCGAAGAACCGCTTCGGCATGTGCAGGGCCGCCGGATCCATACCGCCGGAAAGCGTGCGTCCGCTGGGCGGAACCACGATATTGTAGGCGCGGGCCAGTCTTGTGATACTGTCCAGAAGAATGATCACGTCGCGTCCGTGCTCCACCAGGCGGCGGGCACGCTCCACGACCATCTCGGAAACCCTCTTATGACGTTCCGGCAGTTCATCGAACGTGGAATAAATGACCTCCACGTTCTTGCCGATGACCGACTCCTTGATGTCGGTAACTTCCTCCGGCCGCTCGTCGATCAGAAGAATGATCAGATGCATATCCGGATGATTGGTCGTGATCGCCTGCGCCACCTGCTTCAGCAGCGTCGTCTTGCCGGCTTTCGGCGGGGAAACGATCATACCGCGCTGCCCCTTTCCGATGGGGGCCAGCAGATCCAGCACGCGCATGGCGGTGGAATTGGGCCGCCCCGGGGTTTCCATATGAAGGCGCTCATTCGGGAAAATGGGCGTCAGCTTCTCAAAGCTGGGGCGTTTCTCGATCACGGACGGCGGATAGCCGTTGATCGACCGCACATACAGCAGCGCCGCGAATTTCTCCGACGCGGTCTTGATGCGGCGGCTGCCCACCAGGATATCGCCGGTCTTCATGTTGAAGCGGCGGATCTGGGACGGGGCCACATAGACGTCGTTCTCGCCGGGCAGGAAATTCTCGCAGCGGATAAATCCAAAGCCGTCGGGCATGACCTCCAGAATGCCGTTGGCCTCGATGCCGCTGTCAAGCTCGGCGATATCCTGGGCCGTCTGATCCGGGAACTGGGCCTGGATCTGCGGCGTAATACTGGACACCGGGACCCTCGGCCCTTCAGACCTGGGCTGCTCCGCAGGGCTTGTCTCCTGAGGCTGCGCCTGTACGGGCCGCTGCGTCTCCGTTCTGGGGGCCGGCGTGTACGGGCGGGCCTGCTCGGAACCGGATCCCGGGTTAAAGGACGTCCGCTGCTGGGCGGGTCTGTTCGCCTGCGGAGTCTGGCGCGCTTCGCCTCTTCCTCCCGCGGCCCCGTAGCCGTAGGTCTGCCGGTTATTATAAGAAGGACGGCCCGGCGTTCTCTGCGGACGTCCCTGACTGTCATTTCTCCGGTAATTCTCACGAAGCGGTTCCGACGAACGCGAAGACGTCTCCCTGGCCGTCTCTGACGGCTCAGCTGTCTCTTCGGTCATCTGCGCGGCCGCTTCGGCCCGCGTCATCTCATCCCGCCCGAAAGCCGGACCGGCCCCGCGCTCTGCGTCCTCAGCCTGTCCGTCATCGTCGGCATCCAGATAGATCTCCTCCGGAATGACCGTTGGCTCCGCGGCAGGCGCTTTCTTCCGGCCGCCGTTCTCCAGCTCCTCCGCCTTCGCGCACAAAATCTCGATCAGATCGCCCTTCCGCATGGTACTGACTCCTTTTATACCCTGGGACTTGGCGATCGCCTTCAGTTCCGTTAATGGCAATGTTTTTAATTTTTCCCGCATATACGATTCTCCTTCTCTGCAATCTTGCTGTCTTCCTGGGGATTCTCCGGCGAATCACTGAATTCAAATGTGAATGAGATCCAAGAACTGCTATTATTATAACGCATCTTTTTTTAAAATGGAAGAGTGAATTGTGTGAAAATGGTAAATAGTTACAAGATAGCGGGCCGCAATGCGCCGTCTCAGCCTTCCGCGGCCGAACCTACTCCACCAGAAGTTCATCGACGGTGACAAATTCGTAGCCTCTCGCGGTCAGTTCATCCACGATCTCAAGCGCCGCCTCCACCGACGTCTCATAGACGTCGTGCAGCAGGATAATGCTTCCGTTTTCCGCATGGTCCAGCACATACCGGACGACCGACGGCGCGTCCTGCAGCTTCCAGTCCAGCGGATCCAGGTTCCACAGCGCCACCGTCATCGGCACCGCGGATTCCAGCTCCTCGCTCCAGGAGCCGAAGGGCGGACGGATATAGGCCGGCGCCGAGCCGGTGACGGCCTCGATCTTCCCGTTGACGCAGGCGATCTGGCTGCGGGCCTCCCGGATATTCTCCGCGGTCAGCTGCACATGACTCTGACTGTGATTGCCGATAAGATGGCCTTCCGCCTGCATACGCCGGACAATATCCTCATTGCCGTCAATATTCTGCCCGATCAGGAAAAAGGACGCGCGCACGCCGCGCTCCTTCAGTCCGTCCAGAAGCCGCGGCGTACAGACCGGGTGCGGGCCGTCGTCAAAGGTCAGCGCTACCGCGCCGGCGCTTTCGGTTCCCGCGGCCACGGGGATCTCTCCTGCCGGCGCGAGAAGTCCCGAACAAAACTCCGCCGTCAGAAGAATCGCCAGGATCCCCCAGAACCACACCGCGATCCTGCGCCACACAAACCATCTGCTCCTGCCCACTCCGGCCCCCGCGTCGTTCTCCGTCATAGCAAGTATATGCGGCAGAGCCGGCTGCCAGAACAGGAAACGCAGATGTGCGGCCTGAACGGCTGTCAGAACAGGAAACGCAAATAAGCGAGCTGAACGGCTGCCGGAACAGAAAAAAAGAAGCGTACTCCCCCCGGAATACGCTTCCCTGAATCCTGTTCGTCTGCCGGAAACGCGCCCGCGGCGCTTTTCCGCATCTCACTCTGCTGTCCCGATCAGATTGCCTTTACATTGACAGCCTGCAGACCGCGATTGCCCTCGGCCGTATCGAACGTGACCTTCTGGCCATCTTCCAGAGTCTTATAGCCGTCAGCTACAATACCGGAGAAATGCACGAACACTTCCTCGCCGGTCTCATCGTTGGTGATGAAACCATAACCTTTCGTTGCATTGAACCACTTTACGGTACCCTTGTTCATACTGGTACACCTCCTATCAAATAGTGCGCATTTCTCCTGAAAAAAATTCACATATTTTTGTAAAACAGTTGAACGCCAACTGACTTACAAAAATATGTGAATCAATAGATCATTCAAAATACAGTTTGACCATATCATAAATTTTTGCTTCTGTCAAGCGTCTGTTCCCAAATCTTAAATTTCAAAAGATTCGGAAAATCCTGCCTTTTTACGTGGTTTTCGAGTCTTGTTCAGAAGATTCCGCCGCTTACGGATAAATTGTTCCGAGAAGGCAGGTTTTGTATCTGAAAATATGTCAGAAACCGCGAGCACGGCTCTGATCAGCCAAAAACTCCCGAGGCATAAATGCCCCGGGAGTCTGACTTATCGAATCTGTCTTCCTGTTCCGGCAGGAGATTACTTCAGGGTAACCTTCGCGCCCTCGGCCTCCAGCTTGGTCTTCAGATCCTCGGCCTCTTCCTTGGAAACGCCGGTCTTCACAGCCTTCGGAGCGCTGTCGACTACGTCCTTGGCTTCCTTTAAGCCCAGGCCGGTAGCTTCGCGGACGACCTTGATGACTTTAACCTTGTTCGGGCCGACCTCGGTCAGCTCAACATCAAACTCGGTCTTCTCCTCGACTTCCTCAGCCGCCGGGCCGGCAGCCGCCACGACTACGCCCGCAGCCGCGGATACGCCGAACTCTTCCTCGCAGGCCTTTACCAGCTCATTCAGTTCCAGAACAGATAACTCTTTGATCGCTTCGATAAACTCAGCAGTTGTTAACTTTGCCATTTTGATTTCCTCCGTTATTATTTTTTTAATATGGTTGTTGGATGATTCTTCCGCGCCTGCGGCGCGTATTAAGGATGTTCGGCCTCCCTTACGGTCGCCGAACGGCTAATTTTCTAACCTCGCGCGCTCTCGGAGAGAGCGTGCTCGCT
>CANQGA010000242.1 GCA_947600145.1 uncultured Lachnospiraceae bacterium
GGTTTTCAGTTCTCGGAATCAAGGTTTCCTATTTGCCGGAATGGCGGTTTCCAAAACGCCGGACACTGGTGTCACGGAGCCCGGAATACTCATATATTATACTGGAAAGTAATGAGACAACGACCGTAAGCTTCCAGTTAATTAAGGAATACCGTGCTCTTACGGGCGGCGTCAAAGCCGAACGCTTATGAAGTTTTCCTCCAGTTTCTCATAAACGAAAATTCGCTGGAATTATAATACGAGAACACCATCTTTGGAGGTGAAATACTTGAAGATAAGATGGATTCATTTTTCCGATCTTCATCTGGGTGATGATAAGGCAGCAGATACGCGCCTGATGCGCAGGAAGCTGCCTGGATATATCGCCGGTTTCAACCAGACCTTTGAGTATGCTTTTTGTACCGGTGACGTTAAGCAGTGGGACTCAGACTATTCTGCAGCACCAGACTATATTCGAAGTCTGTGTCATGCATCCCACACGCCATTGGATCATCTGTTTATCGTTCCCGGCAATCACGATGTTGAGCGCGGAGGAAACGACAGGACTGATCTGATCGGTCGCATTACGGACTGGGGATCAGATTACTATCGATCAATCGATGGATATATCTCGGAGCAGGATTACGCTGTACTGAAGTCCGGGCAAGATAACTTCAGGACTTTTATTGCTGCGCTTCTTGGCTGTGACAGGGCGGAAAAATATGATGCCCCGCATTTTGTTATTACAACAGAGCATCTGAACATCCTGCATCTGGATACGACCTTAACCTACGGAGATGGTCATGAGCGAGACTTTGTGGTGGGGACACAGGCTCTCATGGATGCGCTCGATCAGTGCGATCCCAAGCTGCCGACTATCATTTTAACACACTATTCTTATGACTTTCTGATCCAGAGCGAACGTAATCAGCTGGAGACCATACTAAACGATTACAATGTGCAGCTATGGATCGCCGGGCATGAGCATGAGCAGCTGATCCGATGGCAGCGGCAAAAGTTCCTTGAATGCCAGTGTGGAAATCTTTCACTGCAGAAGGGCGCGCGCTCCTGTTTCCTGACAGGCGAGCTGGATCTGGAAACCGGGGACGGAGTTATTACAGTTCATGCGTGGTATGAAGGTAAGAATTGGGAACAATATCCGTTTGCCGGAAATGGCTCAGAGGATGATCGTTATTTCCCATTTCATCTAAGGCTTCCCGGGGAACGCATGACTTATGATGTGTCAGCTGAGCTGGCAAATGCCCGCGAAGCATGTAATCGTCTGCTTGCCGCAGGCGGGAGTTTTTCAGGAGTCTCTGTTAATCCTGCGATTCTGACAGATCTGGAAGTTGGGAGCTGTATTTTTATCAATGATGAGGACACTCTTCCGCTGACCAGGGTGACAGACAGGCTCTGGTCAGACAAACTGAACAACCCGGAGCTGTCTTGCAATGCTCTCATTCTCGGTGATGGAGGGATGGGAAAAAGCACCATGATGTTCCATGAGTGCCGGCGGCTTCTTTCAGAACGGCAATTATCTGTATATATCTCCCTTCAGGCGCGGGAAGGCTCAGATAACGAAAGTCTGCTCGGATATATTTTACGCTGCCTGTATAAGGCTGAAGATGACCGGGCGAAAGGAAAACTGCTCAGATTGACTGCCTCCATGCATCCGCATCCGGATCTTGTGCTGTTTATAGACGGCTTTAACGAACTATCCGGAGAAGGGGCACAACGGTATGTAGCTGAGATTAAAGCTCTGTCTCAGTATCCCGGTGTTCAAATCATTGTTTCATCGCGTTTGGATTTTCTTCGCGATTATGGTCTCAGTCATTTTGGAATGATCCGTACCTGCGATCTTCGTGAAAGCCAAATAGAACAATTATTCAGAGAGAGGCCGGATGACTGGCATCAGGTGCTTGCCCAGAAAAACCTTCGGATACTTCTCAGAAATCCAATGATGGCATTGCTCTACGCAAGTACCTGTCCAATCGTGGAGCGGCATTCCGATCTGGATTATCTTGACTGGATTATGCCTATCACGAACGCTTCCGATCTCCTTCATGATTATTATATGGCGCAGATTGCCATACTGGTGGACCGGCAGCGCATAGACGGAAACCATATCTTTGAATGCATGGTGGCGATCGACCGGCTGCTTCCTTCCCTGGCTTATGAGGCAGAGCGGAATAATATAACCGCGTGGGCAGAGCCGGAATTTGACGCGAAGCTTCGTGAAGCTGCCGTAATGGTCAATGCCGCATTGAAGGCAGCCCTTCCGGAAAAACTGCGCAGGATAAAGCGGAGGCTCCGAGTCCATGAAGAAAAAGCAGGCGACTTATATGATCTGATAATCTCAGAAATGGCGCTTCTGAAATCCGGAAACGGGCGGGTTTCTTTTGCCCATCAGGTGTTCCGCGATTATCTTGCCGCAGCATATCTGCATCAGAGTCAAATGATCGTGGGAAAACTGTCTGAAGGATCAGACGCCCATATTGGATTTGACGCTGAAGACTGCCTTATTGCAAAGACAGGACAGAACACATTTAAGTGGCCGACTATAGCCTACGACAAAATTGAAAACGGCAGTTCAGATGAAATCATAGACCTCTCCGCCTATGATGAAGAAACAGAACAAAAGATATCTTTTCTTAAAAAGCGCCTTCGGGAATCCGGGTTAGAGGGAACGATTGAAAAGCTATCAGAAAACGGGCGATATCTTGCCGCCGGGTTTGACAGCGGCTTTATTCAGGTATGGGATGTGATGGAACAGGATTGTATCGCCAACCTGTCTCTGAACGACAGTCAAATTGCAGCTGCCGCATTTACAAGGAATGGAAAAACAGCCGCATTAGGATCTGGCGGCAAGATCGTTCAGATCTGGGATATGGAAAGGGGCAAGTGCTCCAATACTTTGTATTTTGACCAGCGCGTAAGCCTGTTAAGAATGCCTGTCGACGAGTCTACATTGGAATGCCAGTTCTCCGATCTAAGCTATTGCAGAGTGGACCTTCGAACGGGCGAGAGAACCAAAGTCGAACGGCCGGCAGCAAATCCATTTGTTTCCAAAACATTACTTAACCGGCTGGCCGGCATGAATATCCTTGATTCTGATATAGAATCTGCTCCTGACAGGAACGCAATTATCTTAACCAGGAAAGGCGAGGCGTTCACCTGGGACGAAAAAATGAAGAAACTGAACGGCTGCCCGGGCCATATGGGAAAGGTCAGCTCAGTTGCGATGTGTACAGCTGATACAAGGTTTGCAGCCAGCTATTCACCTGAGAAATACAGGGCAGATCGAGGCGACGGCCACAGACGCGGCTTACTTAATAACCAAAAACTGGTAAGAGTAAGAATCGTTAAAACCGGCCAGTGTCAATGGAGACTCCCCACAAATGGGCGATCGATCGTTAAGCTGCAGTTTTTTACCAGCAACAGGATAATATTGGCGGGTTTTGCTTCAAACGGCGACATCCTGCTTTGGGAGCTGATCAATGAAGGCCCGTATGGACATGAACGAGGACACTGGGAAAATGTTGAGATTGTTCATAACAATCAGGCAGAGCCTATCGAGTGCGCCTTCCCGGATAATAAGAAAAACTTCATAAGTGTATATAACAATGGGACAATCCTTGTCCGGCCTTTTGCAAATAAAGGATCAGAGACACGTATCGCAACAATTCCGGGTATAGACGCCAGCGTGCTGCGGTGGCGGGAACTCAAGTGCGATGACCAGTTAAAGCAAATGCTTCTTGGCTATCAGCTTATGCTTTGATGTCTTTTACAATACGTTTTGACTCATCATCCAGCAACAAAGCCATCATTTTTTCCCTTCCGGACAAGGCGTCTATCCCGCAATGCGTACGCTCCGGCGCAGCGAGAACACAGCAATCCTTATGCCAGCACGCCCCCATCCGGTCGCCCTTCACGCTCCAGGCGTCCCCATCCGTCAATTCATAAGCAAGAGATTTGATGATTCTCTCCGTGGAAAAGCGCTTAAACCCTTTTACATAATCCAAAGTCCTTTCATCTTCAATACCATCAAGATCTATCCTATGATCCTTTATCGCATCCAGAATATGCCGGCGTATCTCGATTTTATCCTTTCTTCCGGTTCCGGTCCATTCGACCAGTCGGCTGAATGAAAGGATAACCCCCTCAAAGCATGTAATATCCAATAAGATAATCTGTCCCGGAAACTTCTGCACGGCATTATGGAGTTCCAGGAACTTGTTCACAATATCCATGTTATCAAAGACGATATCAAACGCAATATAATAGAT
>CANQGA010000243.1 GCA_947600145.1 uncultured Lachnospiraceae bacterium
CACGGCGGAGCCGAGTTCTGGACGGATCAGGTGCTGGATATCGTGGAGGCGTTTCTGAAGGATGTGTTCAGCCGGTAGGAGAAAGTGGCAGATTTTAGACGGTGAAGATCAGGGGAGAGTCTGATGGACTTTCCCCTGATTCTCTTTCCGAAACGCAAGCGGCGTGAGGCCGTATTTCTTTTTGAAGACATTCTGAAAATACGACTGGGACGAGAAACAGAGGTATTCGCTGATCTCGCTGATCGAACGGTCAGAGTAGAGCAGCAGGCTCCTGCCTTCTTCCAGCTTCCGGCGCATGATGAAATCGCTCAGATTGAATCCCAGTTCTTTTTTGAACTGTCGCGAGATGCAGGAGCGGCTTTTGCCTACGGCATTCGCTACGTCTTCGACGCTGACGGGCTGGTTGGTGTGGGTGGAAATGTACTGGATGCAGGCGAAGATATCCGGCGAGATGCCCTTTGGAATCTTGCAGGCGGCTACCCGGTTGGTGAAATCCATGCAGGCGGCCTGATTCAGGCGGTTTACCTCGTCGATCGTCTGCGCTTTCTCGGAAGCCTGAATATAGATATCGCTTAGACGGTAGGCCGTTTCTACGTCAAGGCCGCCGGCGATGCTGTGGCGGGTAAGCAGGGTTACAGACGCGATCAGGATATTTTTCTCCTGCCGCAGGGAATTGCCGCCGATGACGCCGGCCTGCAGCTTCTGCGCTTTTTGGAACAGGGTTTCGAGCGCGGACGTGTCCCCGTTCTCTACACAGCGCAGCAGTTCCAGCTCGAACTGATAGGTATTATGGAAATTTTCGTCTTCTTTGGCCTGGTATAGCTCTGTGGTGTGCCGCTGCCCAATCTGCGAGATATTCTCGGTGCTGACACGACGGAAATAGGTCAGAGGATCGATCAGGCTGCCGTTCAGTTCCCGATACAGCAGGGTCAGCAGGCAGATAAACTGTTCAAATGTGACCTGCGGGGTCATACTTAGAAAATTCTCTACCTGCTCTGCGTAGGCGAAGGAAATGGAGGACTCTGTCAGAATGCGCGGCAGAGCTCGGGGGCGGATGCGGCTGGTGGAGACCGGACCGGCGATGATGTATTCGTCCGTATCCAGATTCCGGACGATTCCGTAGAACAGGTATTCAGAAGAGACTGCGTGGTCAAGACCGGTACCCTTCTGAAGCAGCAGCGGGCGGAATGTTTCGGTCAGATCCCATTCCCGATGTATGTCCGGATATGCTGCCAGAAGCTCGCTCTGCCTGTAATATGCGACAGGCAGGAACGTGGAATGGTAGAAAATCTGCAGGTAGCGGCAGATATCGCCGGATGCCTTGCGGTTCGGTATTTCCTCGCTTTTTCTGTCTTTCATAGAGTTCTCCTTTACCGGTCAATTCTCTGCGGTCTGGAAGTTTGATGACTGGCAGCGCTATTTTATATATGCTGGGTCATTGAATGCCTGATGACACAATTTTACAATAAAAATCACAGAATTACAATACATTATCCCGATATTCCGGTATGATAAGGTTAAATCAAAGGAATCTGCGCAGGAAGCCTTCGAAGCAGCACCGTATATTCGCTCAAACCGCGGGGACTGTCCGCCGGTCCGTCTAAATATCCGTGCAGGGCAGCGGCGGCAGCAGAGTATGCGGCCACAAACAATAAGAAGAGAGGGATAAAGAATGGCAAAGAAAGATCTTGGCAAAGACAAATTCGGCGTTCAGCGCGTGATGCGCCGGAAAGACTATCTGGGCGACTGTCTGGGACAGTTCTCCTTAAACGCGATCAGCGGTCTGGTCGGTCAGCTGACTTACTTTTACACCGATAAAGTAGGGGTCGCGGCAGGCGCAGTCGCGACCGCGTTTCTGGTCGTTCGTATCATTGACGCGTTTACCGATGTGATCATGGGCAATATTGTGGACCATACGCTGATCAAAGGGGAACGCTACAGGCCCTGGCTGCTCCGGATGGTGATTCCGACGGCGCTTATGATCATTTTGCTGTTTACGGTTCCCAGCGGCGCGCCTTCCGGCGTCCAGATCGCGTATATGTTTATTACGAATTTCCTGCTGAGTGCGGTCATTTATACGGTTATCTGCGTCCCGTATTCTGCGCTGACCGTAGTCCGCACAGCAAGTCAGGAGGAGCGGAGCAGAATGGGAACCTGGCGTGCGGCGGCAGGCTACATATCCGGCATGGTGATCGTGGTTGCCATTATCCCGATTACGAATATGCTGGGCGGCGACCAGAGAGCATGGATCATTTTCGGCAGCGTGCTGGGCATCCTTGCGGCTGTCCTTCTGTTCATTACCTGGAAGACCAGCCGTGAGACCAATCCGGCCGACGCGGTGCAGGAAGCGCAGCAGGACGAGGAGGCCGTCCCGATGAAGGAAGCGGTCGGTTTCCTGTTCCGGAATAAATACTGGGTATTGGCGCTTATCATGGGCGTCTGCGCGAACGTGGTCTATGGACTCGGCAATTCCTCCGGTACCTATTACGCGAAATGGATCTACGGCGACGACAATCTGATGGGGATCATGGGCGCGGTAGGTATGATCCCGACGCTCCTCGGATTTTTGACGGTCGGTCTGTTTATCAAATTCCTGGGCGTGACCAAGACGCTTCGTGCGACGTTCGCGATCGGCGCGGCGTCTCAGCTGGTGCGGCTCATTAACCCATACCATTTCGGGTTCAACCTGCTGATGGGGTGCTTCAGCACCTTTGCCAATATTCCGATGATGTGCGTGCTGGGCGTGCTGACGGCTATGGCGATCGATTATAATGAGTATCAGTTCGGAAAACGTATGGTGGCGGTTTCCCAGAGTGCCAGCAGCTTTGCGGGAAAGATCGGAAATGGACTGGGCACATCCCTGATTGGCTGGTCTCTGGCGCTGGCTTCGTATGACGGGGGGGCGGCGGTACTGACCGAAGCCACCAAACAGGCTATTTTCACCTTTAATATCTACGCGCCGGCTTTGATGTTTATCATCATGCTGGTCTGCTCCATGAAGTTCGACCTGGAGGCGAAACTGCCGGGAATCCAGAAGGAGATCGCACAGAGAAAGGTGAAAGGAAGCGCGAAGGCGTGAGAACGGCACTTCGCAAGTGAGAGAATGGTGCTGCGCAAGCGGCTTCATCAACCGGGTATAAAGGAGGGACTTTGTTGTGCTGCAAATAGAAAAGCTGCGTGTAGAATATCGTGAGAACCCGATCGGGCTGGATGTGGCGAAGCCGCGATTCTCCTGGATCTTAAAGACGGAGAAAGAAAACTGTATGCAGTCGGCATACAGGCTTTGTGTGATGGAGACGGCGGATGCGGACCTGGAGACGGCGTGCGGCTCCTGCGTCTGGGATTCGTTACGTGTGGAAAGCGATCAGTCGGTGCTCGTGGAGTATGCGGGGGCATCGCTTAAGCCGGAGACCGCATACCGTTACCGGGTGACGGTGTGGGATCGCGAAGGCGAATGTGCGGAGGCGGAAGGAAGCTTTGAGACCGGACTTCTGCAGCCGGAGAACATGGCGGCGGATTGGATCACTTCCGGCTTTGGTGCGGAAGAGAAAGCCTGCCCGGTATTTTCCCGCTCGTTCATGCTGCGGGGAGAGGTAAAGAAGGCGAGGCTCTATGCCACGGCGCTTGGCCTGTATGAGATCGAACTGAACGGGGAGAAGGTCGGAGATGCGTACTTCGCGCCCGGCTGGACCAGTTACGGGCATCGGATTCAGTATCAGACGTATGATGTGACGGAAATGCTGCGGAAGGCGGGATCTGTGCCGGCCGGTGCGCCGGGAAAGGATTCGTCTGCAGGCGGACGTCCGGTCTGTATGCAGATCACCGTGGCCGACGGCTGGTATAAGGGGCCGTTCGGGTTCACTCTGCGTCCGAATATTTACGGGGATCAGACCGCGGCGCTGGCGGAACTGCACATTACTTATGCGGATGGTTCCGTTCAGACTGTGAAGACGGACAGGGACTGGCAGGTACAGACCGGCCGGATCCGGGAGAGCCAGATCTACTTCGGGGAGACGTTTGACAGTACATGGGACTCACAGTCATCGGCCCCTCAGCCGGCCCGCATCCTCGCAAAGGACAAATCCACGCTGACCGCGCAGGAAAGTGAGCCGGTGCGGATCACCTGCCGCACGGAGGCGAAGGAACTTATTGTGACGCCGAAGGGCGAACTGGTGCTGGATTTCGGCCAGAACATGAGCGGTTTTGTTGAGGTTCATGTGACCGGCCGGGACGGCTGCGG
>CANQGA010000244.1 GCA_947600145.1 uncultured Lachnospiraceae bacterium
AGTGTTACGATAAGCACTTCGCCATTTTTAGTTTGAAAAAAACATTCGTCGCATTGTGAAGTGAAATTGCTTTTTTATGGTATAATACAGAGGATGATAAAAATAAGATAAAATTTCGATAAGGAGTGTTGGGAATGTTGCAGATTAGACCTATTTCGGATTTAAGAAACAAATTTCCTGATATTGAAAAAATCGTAAAGGCAGGAGAACCGGTTTATTTGACAAAAAACGGATATGGAGCAATGGTGGTACTTAGTTTAGAGGAGTATTCCAAACTGACAGACGGCGCAGAGTTGGCTTTGGATAGGGCAGATAAAATGGCAGAGGGAAGCAGCGCCCGGATGAACCATGAAGAGGTTTTTGGAAGTTTGCGGAAGAATTAAAAAGCCCAAAAGCTGCGAGTGATTTAATTGGATAAGGTGGAAGCTGCTATTCTAAAACGGCTTCCGGTGGCAGAATCTTTTGAGCCATATCATTCTCTTCGGGAACGCAGGTATGCTTATTATCGTATTTATGTGGATAATTATGTGATTTATTACGTGGTGATAGATGATGATCCCGGTGATTTGATTATGGAGGTAAGAAGGTTTCTCTATAATGGACAGAATCGGAGAAAGATGATATGATAAAGCGTAAGGGATTTTTGGTATAACTTTTTTATACCGAATTCGGTATAATTGAATCATAGCAAGAACCGCACCCGACTTCACGGTTGCGGCCGCATCGCACGGCCCCGAAGGGACACGGTGCAGTATATTTATCTTAATGTTCTATCGTTCGTAATGGCTCCACAGGCTGATAATCTTGACCGTTTTTTCCGCCTCGCAGACCTCATATACCAACCTGTGTTGCAGATTGATGCGCCGTGAGTAGGCCTCATTCAGGATACCGACCAGCTTTTCATATGCGGGCGGTGTCTGATAAGGGTTTTCCCGTAATAAGTCAATAAGAGCTTTTGCTTTGGCATCCAGATGGGCGGCCTTTAGCTTTTGGATATCCTTAATGGCAGTTTTGGTATAGACGATGCTGTACTTCACCATGTCACTTCATCCTCCGGCACACAGTCGTCGAGGCTCGTGTGCAGGCCATCGAGGATCTTCTGCTTCATCTGCGGGTCGGCGGAAAGTTCCACTGTCGCCATTAGGCCCTCATAGTCTTCCTGGCTTAGTACGACGGCATTGCCATCCTTGGTGGAGATGTTGATGGGTTCATTATACTTGATGGTCGTATTCAGCATGGCAAACAAATTTTTACGGAAATTGGTCACACTGGTATTGAGCATGGATAGCACCTCCTTCTATGTACATAATAGCGTACATAATTGACTTTGTCAATAGGTATTCCCTTTTAGCCATTACTCCTTAGATTCGACGAGCGGATCGTTCAGCAGTTCCAGGTAGCGCGGCGGCACTTCTCTGGCGAGCCATAGACCGTTGGTAGATCGGAAAAATGGGTTATACCATTGATCAACGGAAAAGTCCAAAGTTTTGTGGCTTCCAGAGCAGTGTTTGCCCCAAAAGATCCTACCGCGGGGCACACGCACGCAGGCGCGAAAGACTTCAAGCCATGGGGAAAGGACCGATCTTCTATTTTTCTGTGAAATATTTCAAGATACGACATACTTTAGGTAGGAAACTAACCGGCATAAGAAATGTCAGAAAAGGCTTAAAAAGCGGATTCGGCATATATAGCTGGGAGAATCCGAGTAATAAAGAAAGGAGAGTCCCAAGATGAAAAAATCGAGGAATCGAGAACCGGAGAACTATGGAAAATGGCTCGCCGGTTGGATGTCAGGCGGCGGTTCATTAAACACTGGAAACATAAAATTCGCATGGGAAACTGCGAAAACTATCAAGCCGGCGACCGGCTGCGGTTGGTATGCGTGTGGGTTTATAATGGCGCAGATAATGCGCATGGATATCGTGATTCTGCGCCCGATGTCGGATCAGAACAACTAAGCGGATCCAGCTCGCCGGCGAGGTCCGGTCTTAAGCACCTGCCTCCTCAGTAAAAAAGCCAGGGGTCAAAAGCCTCTGGCTTTGCTGTTAAGTTCGAGCAGTTGTTGTTCTTACCGGTAATACATTGACCAAACGGAACAGCGGCTGGCCGTATTTACTTATGATGGCAATGTACCCGTCGGCATCTTCTATATTCCCTCGGTCATAGGCTGAGCATGTAATACCGGCCACATTTTCCGGAAAGCTTCTGATATACAATGCCAGCAGCGTTGTTCCGGCACCGCTTTGGAGCCAATGCAGGATCTCGGCAGCGTGCGCTTTTAACCCTTCCGAGATTTCGTTGGCAATATCTTCGCCACAGGAATTGTCTAAAAAAGTGGCTGTGTAGGTGACTCTCCTGCAATCCATTCCGTATTTGCCGAGACGTTCCCGCAGCCCCGACCATGTCTGGTTCACGTGGCGGTCACCGATATAACTTGCAAACAGCCACCGCCTGATGTTTCGTTCAATGTGTTCGTTGATCATTCCATTCGTAATATTAATCATTTGCTTTAGTTGCCGATGCGGCAGTACCTCCTTCTTTTTAGTTTTCGGCAGGACATGGGATTCCTGCCATACGCTTGCTTCAGATTGCACGGATTTTGTAGTAATATCGGCTTTGGTCCTTTTCCCTGATTACATAACAATCCGCGCCGTAGTAGTCTAGCAACGCCCGCATCCGCGAGGGGTTAAGCGCCGCACGGTAGGATAGGACCGGGATGTCCGGCGTCGGGCTGGCACGGCGCTCCCTTTCACATACGGCGTCCTCCAAGACATTCCGGAATCGTTGGGCGGATATCCGTCTTGATTCTTAACATTTTCTTTTTACCTCCATATTCCTTGTTTTTAGTTCCACAAGTAGTATGGATATGCGGACAGCTATAAACCACCCTAAAATCGGTTTTTGCGCTGGAAATCCTATTTTGATATAAAGATTTTTTGCTTTTCATACATGTGCTTTGCCGGCAAATTCTGTGGGAAACGTTAGTACAGCTTGGCGGACGGAAGTCGGATTTTCGGACTGTATACTTACGTATGCGTCTAAATATGATTTCTCATGAAAGAGTTTCACACCGTGGGGAAAAACCATATTAAGTACTGAAACGTGGCATAAGACTTGTAGGAAAATACGTATAGTACGGATATGTTGCTATGATCGGAAAATATGTATTAAGTACTGATGTGTGCAAGAGGGTTCCGTTTTGAATATTTTGTGCCTTTTTGTTCTTTTTCCTTTTTCTTTTGAAAGTAAAAAAGTCAGAGATTCGAAGTTATGCGCGGCCGTCCCGAATTCTCTAAGCAGCCTTTGCATGCAGGCGGGGCCTCTGTCAAGTACCCACCTAATCCGGGCCCCTCTTAAATCCGATACATACATGAGAGTATGCGCCCCGCCTTCCCATGTCTGTCCGGATTCTCCAACCCATCCTTTTACATAAGGTCACGTTTTCTCTATCCGCTGTGCTTGAGAAAATGTCCGACAGAAACGGGAACAAGAGAGTGAGCATAGAACAGCTTTGCATTTTGTCATGTCATAGCATGTCCTTCTTTTTTTCTGCTGGTTCGGATAGTTATATATCATTGTCTATGAAGTAGGATGAGGGCGCTCCTTATATATTGTCTGTGATGTATATTGCCCAGCCGTGGACAGGCATCCCTTTTTTAGTCTTTTTATCACCTCTATCTTTCCCGTTCTCATGCGCATATGCGCTCATTTCCTTTTCATACGGCCTTTTCCGTGTCTTTTCGATTTTTTAGGGGAGCGTGTATGAGAGTATAAATGAGGCTTCGTTGGAGACCTACGCGGATACCAGAATCCATGGACTGAGCCGTAGACAGGCCGCCGCAGAGTCATCGCAGCCCGTAAACCAGCGGATAACAGAACCGCTGAACCGAAACAGTCCGAATTTCCACTGATAGCAGAATTGCCAGCACGGCCACGCCCGATCACGGATATCCATTGCCTCCACGATCCATGCTACTGCATAGCATGCGGTGCCATCTTAATCTGCCCCTTTCTCTGAGGCAAAAGAGGGTAGAAAAGGGTCACCTAAAGGTGACACTCGTCTACACGCGGATAGGTAAACCAGGTGCCAGCTATAGGTGACCCGTAAAGCCATAGCAGTGATGCCAGGTAAAGGTGACCCTGATTCGGAAGATAGGACGGAAGAAAGGTGCCAACTATAGGTGACACCAGGAACGCAGGACGCGCCGTAGTT
>CANQGA010000245.1 GCA_947600145.1 uncultured Lachnospiraceae bacterium
AAATTATAATGATGCATATAGCGCTTGCTGACTTCATTCTCATCCAGGCCGTCCAGCTTCTGGGCGTCGGACAGCGGTCCCAGCGTGCAGACGTTGCAGATCTGGGTCTGGCCGCGGGTGAACATGGCGGAGCCATGGACTCTCGGGATGATATCGACCTCGGCGGAAAGCGGGCGGATCTGATCCATCTTACGCCCGTCGGGACGCTTCTGATCCTTCAGGATCATCTTGCGGACCGTCTTCTTCTGGTACTGGTAGACAGCCTCGCCGAGAACCGCCAGCCAGTCTTCCTTATCCGCGAACGCTTCTTCCAGCTTCTCGGTGATCTGACGGATGTTCTCCTCGCGCACCTGCTTCTCGTCGGTGAAAACGGCCTCTTCCATCTCCTCCGGCGTCACGATCTCCTTCATGGCCGCGAACAGCTCCTCCGGGATCGCGCAGCTCTCATACGTGTGCTTTGCCCTGCCTACCTCGGCTACGATGGAATCGATGAAACGGATGATCACCTGATTCACCTCATGGGCGCGGTAGATCGCTTCGATCATGGTGGCCTCCGGGATCTCGTTGGCTCCTGCCTCGATCATGATGACCTTCTCCCTGGTGGACGCTACCGTCAGGTTCAGATCGCCCTCCTTCCACTCGGTCTGGGAGGGATTGATGATGAACTGGCCGTCCACCATGCCCACCTGGGTCATGGCGCAGGGACCGTCAAACGGGATATCGGAAATGCACGCCGCGATGGCGGAACCAAGCATCGCCACCAGCTCCGGACGGCACTCCGGATCCACGCTCATGACCAGATTGTTCAGCGTCACGTCGTTGCGGTAATCCTTCGGGAACAGCGGCCGCATGGGGCGGTCGATAACGCGGGAGGTCAGGACCGCATTCTCGCTGGCCTTGCCCTCACGCTTGTTGAAACCTCCGGGGATCTTGCCCGCCGCGTACATCTTCTCTTCATACTCGACGCTTAACGGGAAGAAATCGATGCCGTCCCTCGGCTTATCCGACGCGGTCGCAGTGGAAAGCACGGTGGTGTCGCCATAGTGCATGAATGCCGCGCCGTTGGCCTGCTTCGCGACTCTGCCGATATCGACGGTCAGCGTCCTGCCTGCCAGCTCCATCGAAAAACTTTTGTACATGGTATATTCTCCTTCTTAGATCTATATTTCCCGCAGAAGACGCCGAAACTACTGAAAAATGTACCGCCGCGGCGATGCCCTTTTCAGCGGTCTCGGAACAGCTTCTGCGTGGATTGCAATACGAAATACAGGGTGGAGAGAAACCTCCACCCCAGCCAACCGTGATTATTTCCTGATGCCTAACTTCTCGATCAGCACACGATAGCCGTCCAGATCCGTCTTCTTCAGATAGTTCAGAAGTCCGCGTCTCTGGCCTACCATCTTCAGAAGTCCGCGTCTGGAATGATGATCCTTCGGATTCGCCTTCAGATGCTCGGTGAGCTCGGTGATCCGCTCGGTCAGGATCGCGATCTGAACCTCAGGGGATCCGGTGTCGCCCGGCTTGCGGCCGTACTCTGTGATGATAGCTGCTTTCTTTTCCTTGGAAATCATGTTGTTCCTCCTTAATTTTCTACTGACCGTGGACCAAGTCTGCGGTTGGAGTATCCGCAATCTGAGCCCCGGCGCCAACTCATACGCCAGTATTCTAGCATAGACATTTCTTCTTGTCAAGCCATCTCAATATAGTTTCCGCCGAGCATGCCGCGGTATCCCTCCTTGCAGGTCAGAAGGATCACCTGATGGCGTCCGGCGCATTCTTTCACGAGCTTTACGGCCTGCGCCGTCCGGTCCGCGTCCATATTGGCGAACGGATCGTCCAGCACGACGACGCCTCCTCCGTCCGGAAACAGATGGTCAAGCACGGCCAGCCGGAAAGCCAGGGATACGGTCTCCTTCGTCCCCTCGGACAGCTTGCCGTAATCGATCAGACGGCCGGCGCTGTACAGATCCAGATCCAGCTTGTCGGCCCCGCGGAACTCGGAAACCACCCTGCCGTCCGAAAGCACGGCGAGACAGCGGGCGAAATTCTCCGCCAGATCCGCCAGAGGATTGTCGAAGATCTTCTCCCTCTCCTCCGCGAAGACCTCCGCGATATGGTTCCAGTGGGCCAGCAGCGCCTTCTGCTCTTCAAACTCCCGCTCCGCCCTCTCAGCGTCTTCAGCCGGATCGCCTGTCAGCATATCATTGCGGGCCTCCAGATCGCTGGCCGCTTTCGTCTTCGCCACGAGGGCCTCCTCCCGGGCCTTCCGAGCGCTCTCAAGCGCTTCCGTCAGGGCGGAAAGATGCGCCTGCGGATCCGCGATGTCTTTAAATTCTTCCGGGATCTCCCGGATCGCCGACACCTTTTCCCGCGCTTTCTCCAGATCGGCCTGAAGCTCTGATATCCTCTCTTTCAGCTGCTCAACGCCGGCGTATTCCCGCTCAAACATCTCAAGCGCGGCCTCCCCGGCGGCTATGAAATCGCCGGCCCTCCTGCCGCCGCAGACCGCGGTGATCCCGGCCGCGATCTCTTCCCTGCTCCGCGGCCCTGCAACGACCTTCCGCGCCGCGGCTTCCACCTCGTCAAAGGAAAGCGCGCCGAGACGCGTCTGCAGCTTAAAACGAGCGTCGGAGACCCTCTTCTGGATATCCGCGTACTCCCGGCTTAACTCCTCCAGCTCCTCCTGGCTCTGAACCCCGTAGTCCGCGAAAATACGGTTTATGATCTCCTTCTGTTCATCCAGCCTGGTCCTTACGGACGCCGCGTCCACATCTGCAGGCGACAGTTCCATCTCCATAACGCCCGGAACCGTGATCTTCACCGCCTCCGTGATCGTCACAGTATCGGAAAAGAAGATCTCCTCCCCGGTCCTGAGGGACCGGATCTCGATCCCGGCGCCGTCAGACATCCGGATCGCCGCGCTCACGTTCATCCCGCAGAGCTTCCCGTCAAGGATCTCCAACTGCCGCGCGGCCCTCGCGGCTTCGGCGATCTCCTCTTTCGAAGGGCATAAAAGCGCAGAGAGTCTCGCACTCTCTTCCGCGATCACATCGTTTAACGCCTTCGCGTCGCGGTAAATATCGCAGGCCTCACGGTCCTCCAGCTCCTTTTCAAGCTCCCCCGCCCGCTTTACGCCCGCGGCGAGGGACGGCCATCTGGAAAGTACGTCCCCGGCCTTTTCGATCTCGCCGCTTAGGCGCCGGATCTCTTTCCTGCAGTCATTCTGGACGGTCAGAGCTCCCGCATAGTTCCCAAACCGGCTGCAGGCGTCCTCAGCCGCTCTGAACGCCGCGTCCTTCTCGGCATAGCCGGCCGCGGCGCGGTCCGCCTTTTCCTCGAGCTGCGTAAGCTCCGCGAGAACATTTCCCGCGTCCTCCAGCGCATAGTAGGCCTTCAGGATCGTGCCCAGCTCCTTCGTCCACCGTCCGGCGTGGCGGACGGGAGCCTGACGCTCAGGATCCCAGTGCCTGCCGGCGATCTCTTCGATCTTCGCCCGGATCGCCTGTCCGACGGCGTCCACGGAGATCCCGTCGCTCTCGGCAAACGCCCGGGACACGGCGGCCGCGATCTCATTTTTCGTCTCACCGGATCCGGACGCGTCCAGGATCGTCCGCAGGGATTCGTCCGCGTTTCTCTGGGAGGAAAGCAGCATATTCGCGTATACTCCCTCCCCATAGACAAGCGCCTCTTTCAGCACCGCGGCCGCCGTCTCACTGTCCCGGATCACCTCGTCGGGGGTTTTCAGTACGCACCGGGGATCCGCTCCCCATTCCTTTATAAGCGTGCAGGTCCCGTTCTCCGTCTCCAGGGTCAGCTTCCCGTCCACGGAGTCCGCCTTCCGGGAAACTCCCTTCCGCGCGGCAGGAAAGAAGCTGTCGATGAAGTCCCTGTCCTTCCTGCGGTCCTGCTTCACGCTCTGGAAGAGCGTCCGGCTGATCAGGTTAACCAGGGTGCTCTTGCCGCTTTCATTCTTTCCGTAAATCACATTCAGGCCGTCCGCAAGGGAAACGTCCAGGTCCCGGACACCGGCAAACTGGGTGCAGGATACGCCCGTGATCTTCATATTATTCCCCTCCTTTCAGCGATTTCAGCAGTTCATACGCAAGCTGCGCCTCTTTGGGATCGGCAAGAAGGGCGTTCAAAAATCCCGCCGCAAACGACGTTTCCGGGAATTCCGCGCCGATCTGCGCCTT
>CANQGA010000246.1 GCA_947600145.1 uncultured Lachnospiraceae bacterium
AGCATGATAAACTGCTGCTTCCGCCCGTTCTTCGCATTTTCCATGAAGGAAATGTAGGACGCCGGTCCCCAGAACCGCTTCCCGATCCGGTAAATGAGCCCCACCAGAAGCGGCTGCAGCCGGATCAGCAGAAGTCCCAGCCCGACAATAAACAGCGACGAGCTGATATAAAGCAGCGGCTCCATCGGCTCACCCAGGAATGCGTTCGCCTCGATCTGAGGCATTTTCCCGGAGAAAATGTAATACTCATACAGGGAAATTCCCAAAAGGATCAGATCCAGGAAGCACATCTCCCACCAGGACCGCCTTCGGGCAGCCTTCTGCTGCTTGAGACCGACAATGGTCAGGCGGCTGTGCTTTATCGCCGGTATCGTGATCACCAGCACACACCCGGCCATCGCGGCCAGGCCGTATACAAACGCCTCTCTCGTATAAGACACGGAAAGCATCCGCCCCGAACGAAATTCCAGGAAGCTTCCCGCCGCGCCCAGCGCTTTCGCGAACAGCCTCCCCAGAGGCAGCCCGGCCGCCGCGCCCAGAATCACCAGAAATACGCTCTGGTAGAGATAAAGCAGGAATATCTGCAGTCCGGAGCTTCCGCGGCTCTTCATGACCGAGATCTCGTTCCGCTCCAGATCGTACATCTGGGACGAGATCATGAACAGGAACGCAGCCAGCAGGATCCAGACCGGAGTCTGCAGAAGGAACAGTGCCGCGTCGATCCGCAGCTGCTTTCTCTGGAATCTTTCCAGAACCGGCAGATACGGAGGGTCGGAAAATGTATTCCGGTAAGGACTTTCCTCGATATAGTAACGGGTCTCGCGGATCACCCGGTCCACATCCCCGGCCTTTAAATCCCTGTAATCCCACAAAGGATAGTAAAAGCACTGCAGCGTCACCCGGCCGGCCTGTTCACCGGTGAAATATTCCCGGAACAGGTCCTCGCGGATCATGCAGTTATTATGCAGGCTTTCCGGACTGAACTGCCAGTAATCCCGGCCGAGAGCGTCAGTGCCGCCCGCCCCATCCGCTGCGTCATCCGACGCCTCAAACACGCCTACGATCCGCAGGCGGACGGGCTCGCCCGCCGGATCCTTCAGATAGACGAAATCTACCGTCTCTCCCAGCAGCAGCCCGGTCTCCACCATACAGGACTCGCTGATGACCGCCTCCACGCAGCCATCCGGAGAAATCCCGGAATCCGAATACATTTCCCCGGATTTCAGACGGATATGCCGGTCCAGCTCCGTCATATAGGAAATACGGAGTCGGAAGCTGTCCACGTCGTCCCGGTTCATCTCCGACACGGCTTCCTGCTCGCCCACAGAGTAATACTGGATCACCGCCCGCTCCGTCACGCCCAGACGCTCATGGATCTCGTCCATCAGCCCTTCCATACGGCCGATGCTGGTGCCGCCCCTCTCCTTCTTGGACGTCAGGGAAAGGCGGTTCCTGGCCGGCCAGCTGCCGTTCTCCGCCAGATACTGATCAAATTCATCCTGAAGCATACGGTCATAGGCCGCCTGGCGGTACATCGGAAAGCTTACGGTCGTCGCGATCAGAAGCGCGATGCCGACGAAAAGGGCCAGTCCCATCCAATGCTTGTGCCGCAGCTTCTGAAGCATTACTTTAAGCATAGCACCATCCCTTCCGTCAGGCCTTCCGCTGCCCAGCAGTACTGGGCGTCGCTGCCGCCCGCCACGAAGCTGACCGCCTTTTTCTGCCCGTTTTCATCGATAACCGTCACATAGGTCTGTCCCCGCTGGCTGGTGACCGCCTCCTTAGGCACCAGAAGCACATCTTCCATCTGTCTGGCGGCCCCCTCCACCGTGAAACGTATCTGGAAATTCCATTCCGAATTATTTTCGGCGGCAGCCGCCATCTCACCGACCGCCTCCTCAGGCACGCGCAGCAGCGCGTAGTCCGAAGCAAGTGCGCCGCTTAAGGCAGAATCGGACACAGTTGCCACAACGCCCTCGGCGCTTAACTCCCCGCCATTGCGGCTTTCATAGGTGACCGTCAGTTTATTGCCATAGTTCAGAAGCTGGCCCTTATTCTCCACGATCACGTAGCAGTTGTCCTGCCGTGCAATGACCGCCATCAGCTCGCCGGTCCGCAGCAGATCTTCCTTCTTATGTTCCGCCAGCTCCGTCACGATCCCGTCGTGGGCCGCCACGATCGCTTCCGTATCAAAATCCTCATTCATTGAGGCGATCTCTTCCTTCACACCGGCGATCTCCTCCCGCCGGGCCGCGAGAACGTCCTCATTCTTCTCCCCGCTGCGGATCAGGTCGTCCAAGCGCTCTTCCAGGCGCTTCAGCTTCGTCTCACTGCGCTTTAGGGCCACCTCGTCCTTCTCGACCCGCACCGTGGCGATCACGTCGCCTTTCTTTACCGGCTGATACTTAGTCACCTCATAGTTCTGAAAATAGACCGTCCCATGGCTGACCGGATCCGTCACGCGGCAGGTACACGGATAATAGAATACTCCGCTGCCGGTAAAATCCACGGCAAAATTCCCCCGCGTCACCGTCGTCTGCTTCGTGCCGGACGTGATAAGGTTCGTATTCTTTACGAGCACCTGATCCCCCTCCGCAAGTCCCGAACGGATCTCCGTATAGACGCCGTCGCTCATGCCTGCGGTCACAGGCGTCTTCACCGAATTCTCCCCGTCCTTCACATAGACATAGCGCTGCAGCCCGCTGCGGCTGATTGCGCTGTCC
The DNA here is from genome assembly GCA_947600145.1 of uncultured Lachnospiraceae bacterium. Lineage (GTDB taxonomy): Bacteria > Bacillota > Clostridia > Lachnospirales > Lachnospiraceae > UBA3402. The sequence goes on from CANQGA010000246.1 coordinate 2,724, forward strand.
GGAACCGCGAGGACATCGCGGCGGCAGTCTTCGATGACTACGACGACCGCGAAATCGCCCACGGCCACATCGCCGTCGTCCTCGATCTCAAACGTGGAGTAAACCGTCTCGCCCAGATTGGTCAGGCGGGTGTACTCCCCCGCGCTCAGCGGGATATTGCGGATCCCGCGGCGTCTGCCGCGAATCACCGCGTAAATCTCATCCGCCCCATTCAGGACGGTCTGGGAAATGTATTCGCATTTCAGATATTTCCGGGACAGATCGCCTACGGCAATGACACTGCGCTCCGCGCCGATCCAGTCGCCGCCTGTCATCATCCCGTACGCAACCACATCTCCGGCCATGGAAGACTTAAGCAGGTACTGTTCCTGCTTATTCTTTCGTTTCTCCAGCTGGTCCAGTTCATAGGCATGGTCCAGCTCATAGAGCTGCGTCCGCTGGGTCAGCTGGCGGCGAAGGGCGTCGTTCTGCATAGCAGCTTGTGCCGCCTGCGTCGCGGCCGCCTGCAATTCCGCGGCTTCCGCGTCCGCCGCCGCGATCTTCTCCAGCATATCTTCCCGGTAATCTGCGAATTCCTCTTCCATCGCCCGGATCTTCTCATCCTGATCCTCGACAGACTGGTCGATCTGCTCCCGGTTCAGCTCCGCAAGCAGACTTCCCTCCTCCACCGTATCTCCCGGATATACGTCAAACTCTTCCAGCGTGCCGCCGATCGGAAACGCGTATTCCGTCACCTCCGGAACCACGGCCGCCGTAAAGATCTGTGAATCGTAAAGGTTCCGATATGCTGCCGCCTCCCAGGTCTGCGTCAGCTGTACCGGCTCGATCAGTTCGATTCCCGCCTGATCCTCCGTCTTCTGACCGGAGTACAGATCGGAATGTCCGAAAGCTTCCGCGCTTCCGGGCGAGGCCGCGCCGCAGCCCGAAAGTCCGGAAACCGCGCACAGAAATACGCACAGCGCCAGCATCGCCGGTGCCGGGCGGCGCAGATATTTCCCTGTGAACTTTTCTCTTCCGTTCCGTATCTCCGTCATCGATCTATGACCTTCCTCACTCCATAACTCTTTTTTCCAGGAGAACTCTTTTCTTTCTGAAATACTGCTGCGTCATCGCAGGATGACCGTCTCTCCTTCCGCAAGCCCGGAAATGATCTCAGTGCTGTCGTCGCCGCGCAGGCCTGTCTCCACCCAGCGGATCTCCCGCATTCCGTTCTCGCCCAGACAATACACGAAAGACTTCCCGTCCGCCGTATGCACCGCCCGCGGCGGCACATACAGTACGTCCTCCCGTTTATCCGTGACTACAGAAATGGTTCCCGACGTGCCCATTTCCACCGTAACCCCGTATTCTCCGGCAAAGGTGAACAGAAGCTTTCCTTCGCTCTCCCAGGTGTCCATCTGCCACGGCAGGAGCTTGTAATCGCCTCTGGCCGGGCCGACGCTGATCCGCA
>CANQGA010000247.1 GCA_947600145.1 uncultured Lachnospiraceae bacterium
AGGACAACCACCGCCGGATTCTCAGGGATGGCGAGGGCCAGAGACCAGATGGACGATATTCGTACACCTATCAGGGGCTTGATGGCCGGAGACACACGGTTTACAGCTGGAGATTGGAGAAGGGAGACCGTGTACCAGCCGGAAAGCGTGACCGTGGCGCATCTCTTCGGGAGCGGGAAAAGGAGATTTTGAGAGATCTCGCTGATGGAATCGACACAAACGGCGGCAACCAGATTTTGAACGATGCTATTAAGGCCTATCTGGATTCCAAGCACAAATTACGGGAATCAACCCTTTGCCACTACCGCTATTTTGCTGAACATTTTATCAGGGACAGCATAGGGCAGAAAAGGCTCTCCGCCATTAAGCGTTCAACGATCCTATCCTTTTATAACAACCTTTACGTTGAAAAAGATGTGTCGCTTTCCACGATTGCAACGTTAAATCAGATACTGCACCCGGTTTTTGTTCGGACCGTTCAGGATGGGTGTTTACGCCTTGTTCCGACAGCGGGCATCATGCGAGAATTTAAGGAGAAGAATGAAGCCGCAGCAGGAAAGCGTTTTGCATTGACTAAAATAGAACAGGAAATGTTTTTTGGATATCTCGATGCGGACGAATCAGGGCGTTTTGACTTTATCAGACCGTTTCTGAGCGTGCTGAAAGAAACAGGCATGAGAATTGGTGAAGCTGCATGCCTGCAGTGGGCGGATATTGATTTTGCGGCTGAAACGATCAGGATAGAGAAAAGCCTTGCTTATCACCCCGGGGAAGACGGTAAGTCTCGCTTTTATGTCAATGAACCGAAAACGGCAGCAGGACAGCGCATGATTCCATTATCGCCGAAAGCGCGGCAGGAGATTTTGGCGGCGCGGAAACTGCAGATGCAGTTGGGCTTACGTTCGCCCCAAATAGATGGATATTCTAATTTTGTTTTTCTCAATTCACGATCACTGCCATTTACACAGTGTACGGTCAATGGTTTTATTGATCGGATAAGGCAGGAGTGCAATGACACAGAGACCGAACAGGCAGCCTTGGAACACAGAGAACCACACCTGATAAGAGAGTTTTCTGCTCATATCCTGCGGCACACTTACGCAACCCGTGCTATTGAAAATGGAGTGCATCCGAAAGCCCTGCAGCGGTTATTAGGACATGAACACTTGGATGTAACAATGAACACATATTCTGAATCACAAGATGATTTTACAATGGCAGAAGCAAAGAAGATGTGGAAAGTATCATAAGCGTGACATACGATGGGCCTGTTCGATTCTGGACAGGCTTTTTTGTACTTGGATTTTACAACAGTTTTACAACAGTTTTACGACAAACAGACGAAAAAAGACGAGCAAAGACAAAATTCACTTTTTTAGAAAACCCTTATTTTAAGCCATTTACAGACGTTGACGGAACAGGACAAAACGAGTATAATCATATACAAATAATACAAATAATTTCAGAGGAGGGTAAAAATGGATATTCGCTATTCAGCCAATCAGAAGGACGTAAAACGCTACACCACCGAGGAACTGAGGAATGAGTTCCTGATCACCGGCCTGTACGCTCCGAATGAGGTACACGCGGTTTATTCCCATGTGGACCGCATGGTGACCATGGGCTGCATGCCGACGACGGAGCAGGTTTCCATCGACAAGGGCATCGACTGCTGGAAGAATTTCGGGACCAATTTCTTCCTGGAGCGCCGGGAGATCGGCATTTTCAATATCGGCGGCCCCGGAAAGATCGCGGCGGACGATGAGACATTTTCCATGGGGTACAAGGATTGTCTGTATATCACCAAGGGTACGAAGACGGTCCTGTTCTCCAGCGACGATCCGGAGAATCCGGCCAAGTTCTATATGGTGAGCGCGCCGGCCCATACGTCCTACAAGACGACGTTTATCTCCATCGGGGACGCGGCGAAGCGGCAGCTGGGCAGCCAGGCCACCTGCAACAAGAGGACGATCAACCAGTTCATCCATCCGGATGTGCTCAGGACCTGCCAGCTGTCCATGGGCATGACCGTGCTGGAGGAGGGCAGCATCTGGAACACGATGCCGTGCCATACCCACGAGCGCCGCATGGAAGTCTACATGTATTTTGAGGTTCCGGAGGATAACGTGGTGTTCCATATGATGGGCGAGCCCACCGAGACGCGTCACATCGTCATGAAGAACGAGGAGGCGGTCATCAGTCCGTCCTGGAGTATCCATGCGGGCGCCGGCACTTCCAATTATACGTTCATCTGGGCCATGGGCGGAGAGAATCTGGCCTTTGATGATATGGATAACCTGAAGAATACGGAACTGAAGTAGACGAAACGCAGATCTGGAGACGGTCCGGCTGCCCGGATATGCCGGCAGCCGATAAATTGTAACAGTGGAGAGATGCACAGGCAGTGAGGAGAGTATGGGCGACGCGGCGTATAAGAATCGGGAAGATATGGTATATCAGGTCCTGAAGCAGGAGATCCTGGATCTGGAACTGAAACCGGGACAGCTGATCAAGGAAAATGAGATCTGCGAGCGGTTTTCCGTTTCCAGGACTCCTGTCCGCGACGCCCTGCGCCTCCTGCAGGAGCAGGGGTTTGTCGTCACGGTTCCCTATCGGGGCATCTATGTGACGCTTCTGAGTCTCAGCAACATCAAGCAGATGATCTATATGCGGGTGGCCGTGGAGACCATGGTCATGCGCGATTTTTCCAGGATCGCCACGCCTCTTCTGATGGAGGACATTTATTATCTGATCCGCAAACAGAAGGCCCTTGTGCAGACCGGGGATTTCAAGCCGGAACAGTTCTACCGGCTGGACGCGGATCTGCACGCATGCTGGTTTGACGCGACGAAGAAAAGCCGGCTGTGGGCGCTTCTGCAGGAGCAGCAGCTGCATTATACACGGTTTCGGATGCTCGATTTCGTGACAGAGACGGATTTTACGCGGATCATCCATGAGCATGAGAAGCTGGTGGAGAAGCTGGAGCAGGGAGATATCGCGGGGATGGAGACGGTCCTGAAGGATCATCTCTATTTCAGCATGAAGCGGATGAGGCATCAGATCGATGTGGAGTACCGGGATTATTTTGAGGAAGAAGATCCGGTCGGGAAATTTGATATCTGAGCGGGAAACGGCCGGAGAGCGGGTCTGGCGGAAAGATGGACTGCCGGGAAGCGGGGCAGCCCGGGAAATGCGGGCGGAAGCATAAGGCCGGGCGAAGAGTATGGAAATCATAACAGAAGGAGCGGGGAAATGAACTGGGAAGCGATCGAACGGAAACTGAAAACAGCGCCGGGATCTGTCGGCTTTTACTATAAGAATCTTGTGGACGGGGAGGAGAGAGACTTCCGCGGCGATGAGAAATTTTACGCGGCCAGCGTGATCAAGACCTATATCATGGCGGCGGCGTTCGCGAAGATCGAGCGGGGCGAGCTGGATCCGGATAAGATCATCGCGATGAAGAAGGAATACTGCGTGCCGTCCTGCGGCGCGGTGGCCTATATGCACGAGGGCCTGGAAGTGACGGTCATGGATCTGATCACGCTGATGATTATTTTCAGCGACAATACGACCACGAACATGATGATCGACCTGATGGGCATGGAGGAGATCAACGCCGAGGTGAAGGCCCTGGGCTATGAGGATCCGTGGCTGCGCCGGAAAATGTACGACTGGGAGAAGGCGCGCCGGGGGATCCAGAACCTGATCACGCCCCGGGGCGTGGGGCGGATCCTGACCGACATCTACGAGGGCCGGGTGGTGAGCAGGGCGGCCAGCGAAAAGATGCTGTCGATCTTAAAAGACCAGCAGTACGACAGCAAGATGCCGTTCTATCTGCGGGCTCTCGACGACGCGCCGGTGGTGGCCCATAAGACCGGGGAGGATACCGGGATCACCCATGACGTGGGTATCGTGTACGCCGAAAAGCCGTTTGTGGTGTGCTTCTGCGGCAATGAGACGGACACGCCCATGTTTGAGCGGGTGATGGCGGAGATCACGTATTATCTGTATCTGGAGAATTCGCCGGAGGTGCTGGCGAAGGGAAATGTGCGCTGGGAGGAGATCTACCGGCAGTTCGCGGAGAGGAGAGATGAGTATGAAGATCGCGAAAATCGACGTGGCGGAGGTGAATATTCCGCTGGTAACGCC
>CANQGA010000248.1 GCA_947600145.1 uncultured Lachnospiraceae bacterium
ATTAATACTGAAATGAGCAAAGCTTTACGCAGAAGCGATAGTACATTAGATTATGTACCTACACAGTACATTGTCGATTTTATCAAAAGCATTGAGCATAATGGTGTGCAGGAATATGATGGTATCGAGTACAACAGCACCACTAATCCGGGGGGATATAATCTTGCTATTTTCAACCCGGCTTTGTTTGAATGTATAACAGTTGATGTTTACGATATAGAACAGCTGCAATATACATCAAAAAAGGTAGTATAAATGTGCCCAAGTTTGTCGTGAGTTTCCTTTGAATGTAACTCAGCTATAAAAACGTCTTCCATTGCCGCATCCGGAAACGCCGGTTTCCCAGATCGGCCTGCATTTGATCTCGAATACACTTCCGTCCTCGACGGTGACCGTTATCGTATCGTTTCGGTCCTGAACTTCTATATCAGCGATCTTCAGACTGTCGCATTCATTGATCAGGTCAAACAGACAATCCTTAAAATAATTCAATTCCATAACATAAAACTCCTTCCCTGCGCCCGGCTCGCGAAGACGCGGCGCCTGCGGCCCCTGCGGCCCCTGCGTCCGTCTGCGCCCGGCGGCCCCCGGCCCCCGGTCTGTAACGACCGAATAGGGAGCACACACGCACCATACCATTATATGGTATCCGTGGGTAAAATACAAGGGAAAGGAGTGACACAAATGATAAAATATGACCGGCTGTGGGAGACGATGCGACGAAACGGCGTGAGCCAGTATAAACTGATCAAAGATTACGGGATCGACAAGGCGCAGCTTCACCGGATCCGCAAGAACATGGTGGTCAAAACGATCATTTTGAATAATCTCTGCTCCATTCTCAACTGCCGGATCGAAGATATCATGGAGTACGTCCCGGATGAAGAGGTCACAGCCACTTCTCCAGCGTCTCCAAAAGCTTCGTGATCTCTACCGGCTTCGCCAGATGGTCGTTCATACCGGCGTCGCGCGACTGACGGATATCGTCGGCGAAGGCGTTGGCGCTCATGGCTACGATGGGAACGCCCGCGGCGTCCTCGCGGATCAGGCCGCGGATGCGGCGTGAAGCCTCATAGCCGTCCATGACCGGCATCTGGATATCCATGAAGATCAGATCATAATAATACAGCGGACTGCGCTCCATCATCTCCACGGCCATCCGGCCGTTCTCGGCCTGGTCGACAGAGACGCCGATGACGGAGAGAAGCTCTACCGCGATCTCGCGGTTCAGCTCGTTGTCCTCTACGAGAAGAATATGCCTGCCGCTGTAATCGGCTGCCTCCAGGGCGGCGATATCCGGCCGCGTTTCCGCCGCCGAACCTGCCGCCGCATCCGCCGCATCCGCCGCGCCCGCGGCATTGCTTTTCGCGGCGCCTGCGTCAGCCGCCGCCGCATCCGCCGCCGGCTTCTCCGCCTCCCGCGCGTCAGCCGCCCCCCGCGTTTCCGCCGCCTTCGGCGCATTCGTCTCTTCCGCCTCCAGCACATTCGTTTCTTCCGCGATCTCAAACGGCACCCGCACCGTGAATTTCGACCCTTTGCCCACGGCGCTCTCGACGGTGATCTCGCCGTTCATCATCCGCACCAGGTTCCGCGTGATCGCCATGCCCAGACCAGTCCCCTCGGTCTGCCGGCTGACCGCGTTGTCGGCCCGCGTGAACGGATCAAAGATCGTCTTAAGGAACTCTTCGTCCATTCCGATTCCCGTATCTTCGCAGACGAACTCAAATTCCGCCGTCCCGGCGGTAAGGGCCTCGCATTCCCGCGCCGAGAACGTGATAAGGCCGCCCTCCGGCGTGAATTTGACCGCGTTGCCCAGAATATTCACCAATACCTGCCTGAGCCGCAGCGCGTCGCCGACGACCTGGCCGTGCCGGATCTCCGCCACGCGCACGTCCAGCCGCTGCCCGCGCCCGCTCACCTGTCCCTGGATGATCGTCAGGATGCTGTCGATCATTTCCGTCATTGTGAACGGCTCCTCCGTCAGCGTCACCTTGCCGCTCTCGATCTTCGACATGTCTAAAACGTCGTTGATCAGCGCCAGCAGATGGCGGCTGGAGATCGTGATCTTATCCAGGCAGTCCGCCAGCCGCTCCCTGTCGTCCAGATGCATCAGCGCCACCGCCGTCATGCCCATGATGGCGTTCATCGGCGTGCGGATATCATGGGACATCCGCGCCAGGAAATCCGATTTGGCCCGGTTGGCCGCCTCCGCCGCCTCAGACGCATTCTGAAGCGCCAGGCGGATCCGCCGCTCCTGCTCCTTCAGGGCGGTCACGTCCTGGATCGCGTACAGGACGCGCACAGGGAGCCCGTTCTCACGTTTCACGCACAGAACGGAAATATTTTCCCAGCGCTGTATTCCGTCCAGCATGATCTGGTACTCCCGCTGCAGATACTGCACGTCCTCCGTCAGATGTTCCCGGACGTACTCCTTAGAGATAAATGTGCTCGTCTTCAGCTCGCTGTCTTCCTCGCCGGTGTACCGTTCGGACAGGTACCGGATCAGATCCGTATACGCTCCCTTGACCGGCGCGGCGCCGCTCTTATTTTCCAGATATTCGTAGGTGTCCTGCTCGAAATCCACCAGCGCGAAGCGCTTGAACAGATGGGTCACCACGGCCACGATCCGCGAGATCTCCTGGTTCTCCGTCACCAGCCGCCGGTTCTTCGCCCGGTTCTGCAGCACCAGATACACGATGTAGACCAGAAACGCGGCGAACAGCTTCAGCTCCAGCGCGATCCCCGCCGAGCTGGTCAGCCTCACCATGCTGCGCGTCAGAGAAGACGGAAAATACTGGACCAGCATCCATTCATCGTCCTTCAGCGCCGTGATGTAGGCGCTGCCGGCGCCCTGAGAGCCCATGTAGTTGAAGCTGGTCGATTCGCCGCTTTCCAGAGCCGTCACCAGCTTCCGCTGGTCCGCCTCCGACAGCTGGTTCCGTTCGGTCAGCGCGTTCAGCAGATTCTCCGGATCCGACGCGTCGCCCGCGGAAATGATCACGCTGCCGTCCCGCTCCAGCAGGTAGCTGGACGCCTGGACGCCGAAATAGCTGGAAGACAGGATCTTATAGACCGTGTCCCCCCGCAGGATCCCGCTGAGCACGCCGATGATCTCGCCTTCATAATAAAAAGGAGAGTAGAAGATCAGCAGCGTCTCGTTGGTGATCCGGGAATTGTGGACGACGCATTTGCCGCTTATGCCCGCCATGCCGTTCAGGAAATATTCCCGGTCCGCCAGGTCTGCGGTCCGCCCGTCCGCCGTCAGGTCCATTCCGTCCGAAGAAATGAATTCCACATAGTCGAAGGACGAGCGCGCGGTCATGTCCTGAAGCAGCTCCGAATCCACGACCGGCGAGGGCATCACCGCCGCGTACAGATGGGCCATGATCTCCACGTTGCTCTGCGCCATGTCGATCAGGTCGTCGATGCGCGCGCCGGTCTGCTGCGTCACCGACTCGATAAAATTGTCGTTCTGTTCCAGGATCCTCCGGTTATTGTCCCGGATGAACGTATAAAATGAAAACGCGATAAACGCAAGCAGCGCGATGATAAATGTGATTTTCAGAAGAAGCGAACGGTTCTCTTTATTCATTCTTATTCCTGACTTTCCACCTGAATAGTATATGACAAAACTATACCATATCTTCCCCGAAGATTCAAGAACACAATTGCGCCTCCGTGGGCCGCCGCCGGCCGCGGCATGAGGTTTCCGCCGGCCGGCGCGAAAGGAAGTTCCGGGCAGGGCGAATAAATAATATTCGGGAGAAATGTGATACGTTTGGTGAGAATTGGGCGAGTACAATGAAAAATAATAGGGATACTATACCCTTGAGAGGGGGGGAGTATGGTGACAGAATCTGCGTATACGGACCGACGCGGCTTTGCGGTGCGCATGCTGGGCGGATTCACCGTGTTCTACGATGGACGGGAGGTTGCGCTGGGGCGCAACGGCTCGGCCCGGTTTATCCAGCTGCTGCAGCTGGTGTGGCTGCAGGGGAATGGAGGTATTTCCAAAGAGAAACTGGTCGAGAGTCTCTACGACCGGGAGAAGATCACGAACATTAACAGCAGCTTCAATACGCTGGTCTACCGGATGAGGCAGCAGATGACAGCCATCGGGCTGCCCGACGCGGAGTATGTGG
>CANQGA010000249.1 GCA_947600145.1 uncultured Lachnospiraceae bacterium
AAAGAGGGCGTCGATGGTCACGCCCAGCTGCCGCGATAAAACCGGCAGCAGCTCAATATCCGGGGCGCCGCCTTTCTCCCATTTGCCCACCGCCTGATAGGACACTCCCACCAGCCTGCCCAGCTGCTCCTGGGTAAGTCCCCGCTCCTTTCGCAGAGCGGCAATGCGCTCACTTAAGATATTCGGCATTCCATGCACCGTCCTTTCGTTTTGTTGGTTTCATTATAGTGCGAATTATGGTTGCATTCAACATAGGCGTTTTTGCATTATTTCAACCAGCAGTTGTGTCTCCGGGACTTTGAGATGTATTTGGGGTTGGGAGTCTAATTATTTTATGCAAAACATTAAAAAATTGATGACAAACATATTGTTGCGTGATATAATTTATCAAGAGCAAAAAAGGAAAAAGGAGTATCAATTATGGATAGGATAGAAAACATAAAAAAAGCAAGCAAACTCATTGTGAAAGTAGGAAAGGTATTTCAAATAGTATTTGAAATATTTACAGGAATGTTCTTGATTTCTATTATCATACTGTCTGTACTGCGTAATACACTCAACATGATGAATGCTGAGTCTCAACCAAATTATGCTTTTTATAATATGGGGCAATGGACTGAAAAATTAGCAAGTGAAGGCAAGGTAGCAGAAGCTGGCATTGTGTTTTTAATATCAGTATTTTTATTTTCGTTAATAATGACAGTAATCATGCACTTTATTGTTAAAATATTTAAAAGAATTTGTGATGATTATTCGCCATTTTTACCGGAAGTTGTAAAAAATTTAAAGATCGTTTCCGTATTGACTACGTTACTAATTTTACGAAACAGTATTGGATTAGGCATTCTTTCTGGACTCATATTTTGGGGAATCATACAGCTTTATGAGTATGGGTGCGAGTTACAAAATCAAGCAGATGAAACATTATAGGTGATAAATATGGCTATTATTTTAAGATTAGATAGAGTTATGGCAGATAGAAAAATTTCATTGAATGACTTAGCTGAGCAAGTAGGGATAGCAAATGTAAACTTATCTAAAATAAAAACCGGAAAGGTAAGTGCTATTCGGTTTTCAACATTAAATGCAATATGTGATGTATTGGATTGTCAACCGGGAGATATATTAGAATTTCAAAGAGACCAACCTGATAGAAAAAACTACAAACAATAAAATACATGATATGTTTGGATAAATATCCAAATGCACAGAAAATGCGTTCTGGAAGAAGATGAATTCCCGTTTGCCGCACAGTAAAACTATCCTATCAAAACTGAATATCGGATTACATAGGCGGTCTTATGCGCAACAACATAAGGCCGCCTTTTTGTCTGGCCAGACAAAGCAGCAACCGTCCGCAAGGGCAGTAGGCGTTTTGCAGACCCTCGTGGCGGCTCTCGGCGCCGGTCTTGGCATCTGGGGTGCTATCAACCTGCTGGAAGGTTACGACAACGATAACCCCGGCGCTAATGCCCATGGTTAAGAAGCATACTAAAACAAGACATAGGCAGCCCACGCCATCAGCGATGACAGATGCTCCTTGCTGCCTTCCGGGCTTTTGGCGCTTGATGAGAATTGAGGAAGCATTTCCCCGGCGGCATTGTAGGTCTTTATCACTTCAAAACCGTTCAGCAAATCGCTGACTTTCTCATTATAAGCAGTCGTCGATTCCACGACCGTTCCCGCAGCCTTCCCCAGTGCCTTTGCGAAAAGGCTCGGAAGCAGACTTGGGATTACCATTGCCGCGATGGAAATCACCGGGTTCATCCACAAAAGCACAATGACGGCGAAAACAATGCTTATCATGGAGTCCTCCAGAGAAATGCAAGACTTTAAAACCGTAACAGGAACAGATGCTTTGAAACCAGCGGTTGGTTTTGTGAAAAAGCGCGTCCATTGAATCCAACCATCTCTTTTGCTATAATGCAGCCAGAAAGTGAAAGGACGGTGTTTGAAATGTCGAATATCTTAAGTGAACGCATTGCCGCTCTGCGAAAAGAGAGAGGCCTTACCCAGGAGCAGCTGGGCAGGATGGTCGGCGTATCTTCCCAGGCCGTAGGCAAATGGGAAAAAGGCGGCGCGCCGGATGTGAATCTGCTGCCGGTCCTGTCCCGCCAGCTGGGCGTGACCATCGACGCTCTTTTTGGCTTGGATGGGGAAGAACAGATCAACGCGGAGGACACGGTGCGGCGGTGGATCGTTACAGTCCCCCAAGGACAGCGGCTGAACGAATTGTGCCGGCTGGTCTGGTCGGCCATGGGGCCGCTTGTCCTGCCGAAAGGCGGGAACTACAAAACTGCCCCGGAATTTAACCGCGAAAGCCGCTGTGAATGGATCGATGAGGCGGATGGAAAATCATATTCCATCCTGCGGCGGACATCCATTTTCAAGGAGGACGGTTTGGTGTTTGGGGTCAACGCCGATGATATGTCTTTTGTTTCCATCTGGCCGGAGCCGGAGGCTGGCTATGAACCGTTCATGGCGAAAAACAACCTGTGCCGGAAGCTGTTTCAGGTGCTGGCCATGCCCCACTGCCTTGAACTGCTGGAATATCTGCACAGCAAGCCTGCCGATGATTACCGCCACTATACCCCCGGGGCGGTTGCAAAAGCTCTCGGCATTGAAGTTCAAGAGGCAGAGAACCTGATCGCGGCGCTGACAGAACTTGGTATGCTGAAACCTGCAGCGCTGGAGACGGAGAACGGGGTATGCCACTCCTTCCGCATATGGGGATACGACGCGATCGTACCGCTCCTTTACTTTGCCCGCTGGCTGACCACGGGCGGCGCCCCTCCTATCACTTCGGCCGGACGGACAGCCCCTGTGCTGCGGGGAGAAAAATGGAAGGAAAAAGAGGAGAATTGATATGACATATTATTTGAAGAAATTCTGGAAGCAAAACCTTGTTGTTCTTCTGCTTCAGCTCGTAATGTATGGCCTGATCGCCTGGCAGTCTTTGGTACAGATTCAGCTGTTTCAGGCGATCATTGACTGGGACGCTCATCGGTTTCTTCTGATTATAGCCCTTAACACCGAAATATGGCTGACAATCTCGGTGCTGGAAATCTTATGTGAGAAATCTGCATCCCACGCAATCCTGGTCATGAACAACCAGGTCAGGCAGGATATGGCTGCCACGCTGCTGCGCAAAACGCATCAGGACTACCACGCCCAGGAGAGCGGAGAATACCTGTCCTGGCTTACCACCGGGGTAGAGCGCATCGAGTCCTCCGCGTGGAACTCATTTTTCGGCTTTACTGCCTATGTGACCCGGGTGATTACCAGTTTGGCGGCGCTGGCTGCCCTCCACTGGTCCCTGCTGTTGGCCTCGGTATCGGCGGGATTGATCCTGCTGGCTGTTCCGCAACTGTTTCAAAAGAGGATGGAGCGTTTGGGGGAGGCCTGTGCCCAGGAGCAGGCTGCGGCCACCGGAAAGCTGAAAGAGCTGCTGGGTGGGTTTGATGTACTGTGCTGCTTCGGCAGAAAAGACCGTTTCCTCCGAGGCATTGAGCAGGCCAGCGATCAGATCGAGGAACCAAAATACCGGCAGGCATATATCCGGCGGGCAGTTTCTGCCGGTGTCATCGGGAATGTCCAGACCCTGCTGAGTATTGGCACCACCGTCCTGGTAGCCACGCTGTCTCTCCAGGGGATCATCATCCAGGCCGCGCTCACCGGCACAGGCAATCTTTGCAGTTACGTCAGCAGCGGCATCAAAGAGATCGCGGCGCTGCGTCTGGCGCCGGCATCCTCCAAGGCGTATTTTGACCGTATTGCCGTTCATAGCGATGGGAGCGATTACCAGTCCCAGGCGGGCATTGACCCAGTGAAAAGCACCATTACTGTGGAAAATCTTAAGTTTGGGTATGGCGATAAACCCGTTCTTCAAGACTTGTCCCTCCAGTTCCAAAAGGGCGGCAAATACGCACTCACCGGTCCTTCCGGGTGCGGAAAGTCCACTCTTTTGAAACTCCTGCTGGGCTGGCTGCCGGACTATGGCGGCGCCATCCGATTTGACGATAAAGACGCCCGCGATTTCACGCCCGAGCAGCTTCAGGAACAGATGAGCTACATCGAGCAGAACGTGTTCCTGTTCAACTCCACCATCCGGGACAACATCACTTTGGGCGAGACGT
>CANQGA010000250.1 GCA_947600145.1 uncultured Lachnospiraceae bacterium
CATTTATGTATAATTTGTACAATAAATATAACCCAAAGTCAATGGGAAATAGGAAAATAGTAAAAGGAGAGAAAACACCATGGAAAAAGCAAAACGTTCCCAAAGTGAAATTGACGGTGTCCAGTACCGCCGCGCCAAGCTGTGGCAGATCATCCTGATCTCCTGCAACGCCTTAAACGGTATGGCCGTCTACACGCTGATCGGACAGGCGTCCTACGCGGCCAGCATCGGATTCGGTATTTCCACGCTGGTCGTCGGCGGACTTCTGACATTCACACGTATTTTCGACGCTGTCACGGACCCGCTTCTTGCCTTTCTTTATGACCGGGTCAATACGAAATGGGGCAAGATCCGGCCGCTGATGCTTTTAGGCTGGGCAGTGCAGTCCATCGGCCTTATGTCCATGTTCTCCTGGACCGCAAGCAAGGGCTTCGGCATTCCCATGTTCCTTGCGACTTATATGCTCTACGTCATCGGTTATACGATCGTCAATATGACGGCGCAGACCTTGGGGCCGCTCCTTACCAATGATCCCAAACAGCGTCCGACCGTCGGCGTCTGGAATACCGTTTTCAATTATCTGGTTCCGATGGCGTTTTCCATCATCCTGAACGCGGTGCTTCTGCCAAAATTCGGTGAGGTCGTCGTGACGGATACCGGTTACTCCATGAATTACAGCCAGGCATACCTGACGGCGGCCACGACCGTGACGGTCCTTGTCTCCCTGGTGGGCGTGATCCTGGTCTGCATCGGGATCTCCGCTTACGATAAGCCAGAGAATTTCGAGGGTACGAATAAGAGCAAAGAGCGCCTGAAATGGAAAGACATGGTGGACGTCCTGGCCCACAATAAGCCTCTGCAGGCCTATATCGTTTCCGCGGCGTCCGACAAGATCGCCCAGCAGGCCGGAAGCGCCGCCGTCGTGAGCACCATGCTTTCCGGTATCCTGATCGGCAATATGACCATCGCCACGCTCCTGTCCGTGGGAGGCATGCTGCCGTCCATCATCTTCGCTGTTATCGGGGCCCGCTACTGCGGTAAGCACGGCAACAAGGAATCCATCGTCGCATGGGCCCGGAACTGTATCATCGCCAACGCGGTGATGATCGCTTTCTTTACAGTCACCTGGTACACGGTAGGTACTCAGACCATTGCCAGCTTCGGAATTACGATGATCCTTTACATCATATTGACGCTGGTCTGCAACGGGTTCATGATGGTCGGCACCACAGCCGGAACCGCGTTTATGGCCGACGTCATCGACTATGAACTGGACCGCAGCGGCAAGTACATCCCTGCGGTGGTCTCCGGTACATACAGCCTGATCGATAAGATCGTTTCCTCCTTCTCAGCCCTGATCGCCACAGCAGGCGTGGCCATGATCGGTTATACCTCCACGCTGCCTCAGCCCGGAGACACAGCGACAGGCGCCATCTTCTGGGTCACGATGGTTCTGCGTTATGGTCTGGCGATCATCGGCTGGATCTGCACGCTGTGGGCGATGCGCGGCTGCAAGCTGGATAAGGAGGGAATGGTAGAGGTTCAGAAGAGGATCGCACAGAAGAAGGCGGCGCTGAAGGAAACGCCCGCGGCAAAATAAAATGCAGGAATGACGCGACAGGGGAGACAGACATGAAAACTTACGTACAGCAGATCATGCTCGGCACGGTGACGGGCAGCCCGGCGAAGGCCGCCGAAACATTGAAACAGATCCGGACAGCGGGATACGACGGAGTCGAGCTCAACCGTTTTATGATCCATCCGAGTTCCATGATGGTGCGGATGATGACCCGCGCGGCAGGTATGCCTACCGGAAACGGCGGGAAGCTGGACTGGCACGCGCTCCTGAAAAAGAGCGGCCTTGAGGTCGCCAGCCTTCACACCGATCTGGGCAGTCTTGAGCGGGAACCGGAGGCTGTGATCGGGGAGGCGGAAAGCTTCGGAACCGACACGGTCGTCATCACAGGCATGTATCGTTTCGATTATGGAAATGAATCCGCGGTGCGGGAACTGGCCGGCCGGCTGAACCGGGCGGGCGAAAAGCTTAAAGGCGCCGGCATCTCGCTGCTTTACCACAATCACAATGTTGAACTTCTGCAGGTCCGGCCGGGAGTCCGCGCCTATGAGATCCTGATCGGCGAGACAGACGAGGCGGCGGTGAATTTTGAATTTGACAGCTACTGGTTCACCGACGGCGGCGCGGACGCGAAAGCCTGGATGAAGAGACTGGGCAGCCGGATGAAGCTCTGGCACATCAACGACCGGGGCAGCCGCCAGTCCGGCCCGGCCATGACGCCGATCCTTGCGGCCGACAGCATGGAGCTGGGAACCGGCAATATGGATCTGGACGGCCTGTGGGAGATCGCCGCTGAAAACGGCGTGGAAAAGGTTGTGCTGGAGAGCCACAAGAACTGGATCGATAAGGATCCGGTGAAGAGCATGCGGCTGAGCGCGAAGTGGCTGAAAGAGAAGGCATAGATACAGATATGCTTTATGTGGCTGAAAGAAAGGCTATAGATATGGTTTATGTGGCCGAAAAAGGATATAGACGCAATTTTGACAGGAGGCGCTATTATGATCACACAGAATGAAGAATTTGGACGCATCGAGGTTACAACGGTTCCGCTCCCCGAAGGGCTGGGGCCGGATGTGAACGGCACCTATACGTATTCCGGCCGGGTGCTTGTCTCCGTACAGAGGCAGGAGAAGGAGAAGGACTGGTACCGGGTCTTTTCCGTAAATGACGACGGTACCGATATCTGCGAGGTCTACGACGGACTCATTCCGAAGAAGCAGGGGGCCAACGGCATCCGTTGGATGTGTTTTGCCGATAATAAGAGGGTGCTTCTGGGGGACTATGTGCTGGAATGCAGCCCGGATCTGGATCATTGCGAGAGATCCGAACTTCTGGAAGTCATTTTTCCGGAAGAGGTCGTGAAGATCCCGGGCATCTTCATGCGGTGGTCCGAACCGATCATCGCTCCGGATATGGAGCACGTCTGCTTCTCCAGCCTGACGGGCAGCGGCGCGTTCAATTTCCTCGGGAAACTGGTGCGGCATGAAAATGCGTACGCGATCGAGGACGCCCGCATCATCAGCAGCATAGGCACGGTGGATCCGGATCCGGATCATCCCGGTTTCAGTCTGGCGAAGGAGCAGCGCGGCGGGGAAGTGAAGCAGTTTGTGCGCGGCGGGCGCGGGATCACGCTGGCAGGCGGCGGCAGAAGCATCAGCGAAAGCTGCCTGCAGATGCTGGACAGCGAGGAGACGGCGTTTATCACGGATACGCTGGGATATGAGGAGACTGCCATTTTCTCGCCGGATGAGACCTGCGCGGTCTGCATGTCGCCGCGGTTCTCACCGAAGACGGATTTCGGCGTGCTGGGAGTCGTTCCTTTAAGCAACGACCTGGTCACCCGCGGGCGGTACCTGAATGTGCTGTATCAGTATGCCATCGCCGGCGTCCGGCACCATCGGGCCGGCAATATCGGACCGGCGCTGATCCACATCGACCGTTCCATGAAGGAAGGCCGGGCGTATCAGGGCGTCGATTTAAGCGACCCTGAGGGCCGGTGGGTGTATTATTCTCCCATGAGCTGGCATCCCGACAGTACGAAGGCGCTGTGGAATGAGAAGACCCGGCTCTGCGAGGGAAATGTAGAGTGCCGGCTGCGCGTGTGCCATCTGCTCGACAAGGCGCCGGCGGAACCGGTTCCGGCGCAGAGAACGCCGGACGCGGATCAGATCCCGTATTCGCTGCCGGTCTCCGAGGCGCTTAAGCCGGTGGCTATGGAATTTCCGCTGCGCATCCGGGGCGTGAGCGGAATGGTGGAGAATACGCTTCTTGAGTCCGGACAGCTGCAGACTCGTTATGAGAATTTCAGCGAGGACGGAAAGACCTTCTATGACGGGTGGATCCGCGTAAAGGCGCCTGCCAATATGTTCATGCCCGGCGAGACGACGATCGAAAGCGATCTGAACGTCCACGGAGAGCACAACGGACAGATGAAGCTGCGCCTGGTTCTGCGGGCGGACAATCAGTTTCAGATCTATCTGAATATGGATCCGGCGGAGGACGGTCAGCCCAAATGCAGGGGCTTCGCCGAGTATGACGGGCTTCGCCGGGATGTGGCCG
>CANQGA010000251.1 GCA_947600145.1 uncultured Lachnospiraceae bacterium
TGCACTTATAAAAGAGAAAGCTATATTAAACGGTATGCTGACAATTTTAAAAATTGTACTTCACGTCAGCATATCAGGACTTTCATTGCGGATAATGGTCAGACACTTCCGTTTATAGAAGATGACCATATCCTTGTTTTCCCAAACAGAAATTATGGCGGAGCAGGCGGCTTTGCCAGGGGAATGCTGGAGATCAAAGATTACAATAAAACAGCCCCGGAAAAGGATAAGATCGATTATGTTCTTCTAATGGATGATGATATCGTTATTGATTTCAATATTTTTGAAAAGTTAATTTCCTTTATATCATTAAGAAAAAAGTGCTTCAGCAATTACTTCTTTGCTGGTGGTATGGCGTCTTTGGATTATCCGTATCTTCAGTATGAAAAGTATTCCAGCTGGCGTGGGGACGGGTTCGTACAGTTTGGGGCAAATTATGATCTGAGGGATATTAATACGATCGTGACGAATGAGAGGGAGGATCGTTTTAAAAACTGTTCCGCTGGCTGGTGGTTCAGCTGCTTCTCCGCGAAAATGATAGAGCAAAACAATTATCCGTTTCCCTGTTTCTTCCGTGGAGATGATATGGAGTTTACGATTCGGAATGGTGCCAGGATTATCACGCTCAACGGTATTAATGTATGGCATGAACCGTTTTATAAGAAGTATTCCGTCGTCAGCGAGAATTATTACCTGTTCAGAAATTCAATGGTGATTAATACATTATACCTTCAGGATATGAGACCGAATACATATGTAAAGTATCTGATGAAGCGTTTTCTGAAAGCGATTCTCACGTATGATTATCGGAGCGCGGAGTTGCTGATCAAAGCGTGGAAGGATTACTGTAAAGGCATAAAGTTTTTTATGGAAACAGATCCGGAGGAATATAATACGGAGTTATCGAAATATAACTACATATATGAAAACATGGAGGATCAGCTGGAAGAGTTCCGTTTTGATGACATAAATGGTGAGATTTACAACAAGGCAGATAAAGGGCCGGTATCATCGCTGATCAGACATATTACATTTAATGGATATTTCATCCCAACCTGTTTTTATAAGAGATTTGGCATGGCTAATGTTGGTTTTTCCGCCAGGTATATCAATTTTTACCGTACAAAGCGGGTTTATAATTTTGACCCGTTTGCCCGGAAAGGATATTTTACAGAGATCGATAAGAAGAAGGCCATAAAACTGGCAGCTCAGTTTTTGATGATGTCGCATTATTTTAAACATAATTTCAAAAAGATTCGGAAGAATTATCAGAGTAATTTCTGGAGGGTGCAGACGGAAGAATTCTGGAGGAAGTACCTGGGGATTGGCTCCCCGGAGAAGTGAGAAGGTATGAAAGCGGTATTGGTTCCCAGCGCTGCGTTGATTCCCAGGGAAATGCGGAAAAGGTTTGGCGAGATCCCGCCCGTACTGTATCCTCTGAATGGGATGCCCCTTATTGAGCATCTATATAAGCAGTATGCGTCGAAAACGGGATTGTTCATCATTGTTGTTTATAAAAAAGCGGAACTGGTGCGGGATTATGTGAGGACGAGGCAGCTGAACATCCGTATCATTGAGCTGGACGAGTTGAAGGATCTTGGATATACCATACAGAAAGGACTGGAAGCAGCCGCCGAGAAGGAAGGGATAGATGGCGTATATCTGAATTTTGCGGATACTCTGGTATATGATGCGTGTGATGAACCGAAGGGAAATTACGGTTATTATTCGGAAGAATTATTGAATGATACCTGGACGTTCTATGAAAGGGATGGGAATGGAGGTATCTCAACGATTTATGATAAGCAGGATATATCAGAGAAGGACAGTCTGCGCAGGCTGCCTTTTTTCGTGGGAAGCTTCTATTTCAAAGAGTGGAGATTGTTATTTGAGAAGCTGAATTGCACTCCGAAAGGAGGCGGGCAGTCCATTGATTCCTTTTACCGAGCATTGCAGTCTTTTTCCGGAGAAGCACGTATCGAATACCGAAAGGCGGAAGAATGGTTCGATGTAGGCCACGACGAGAATTACCTGAAAGCCAGGACGGGGGTACAGGCCAGGGCATTTAATACGATAGAGATCGATGAGTCCCGTGGGCTTCTGAAAAAGACCAGTGAAAATAAAGATAAGTTCATCAATGAGATTAAATGGTATGTGAAACTGCCGAACAGACTCCAATATCTGATCCCGCGTATTTATGAGTATTCCGTGTCAAGGGAAGCCCCATATGTCCTGATGGAATACTATGGTTATAATACATTGCATGAGCTCTTCCTGTATGGGAATCTGCCATTACACAAATGGCACAGTATCTTTGAAAAACTGAGATTCGTTATTGATGATATGGAAAGCTATACTGTGAGATCATCGAAGGATACAAGGGAGTCGCTTAAGAGCATTTATACAGGTAAGACACTTACCCGACTGGAGACATTGAGAAACCAGGAAGCTTTTTCAGGGTTCTTTCATAATCCGATCACAATCAATGGCGAAGGATATCTGCCGTTGGAATGTTATATGGATCTGCTTCCGAAAGCGGTGGAAAAAGAACTGCTTCCGGAAGAGAAGTACCGGTTTGCAATTGTCCATGGGGATTTATGTTTTTCCAATATCCTGCTGGAAGAAAACCATGGATTTGTTCGGGTGATTGATCCGAGAGGGGAATTTGGCGCGTTTGATCTGTATGGAGACACAAGATATGAGATAGCGAAGCTTCTGCACAGCATTGAAGGAAAGTATGATTATATCATCGAAGATATGTTTGAGCTGTCTGTGGACGGAGAAAAAATCACATATCAGGTACATAGTAAAACAGAAGCAGTATTAGACATATTCCGCGATGTATTCAGGAATTATCTAACGGATTATCCGACCCTGCAGTTGATCGAGAGTACGTTATTTCTGAGTATGATTCCGTTACACAGTGATCATCCCAGACGTCAGTATGCGATGCTGGCTACCGGGATTGGCCTGTTGGACAAGGTATTGAAGGAGAGAGGGTATATATGAATGATTCGCAGCGCCTTACATTTGTAGTTGATATCGATGGCACCCTGTGTCCGATCAAGAAAAAAGAAGAGAGTTATGAGAATCTGATTCCATACCGGTCTGTTCTTGAACGGTTGAAGGAATACAGGGATATGGGGGCAAAGATCGTTCTGTATACGTCGAGAAATATGAATTCATACAATGGCAACCTGGGTCTGATCAATGCTAATACTGCGAAGGTATTGCTTAAGTGGCTGGATAAATGGGATGTGCCTTATGATGAGATCCTATATGGGAAGCCCTGGCCCGGGCATCATGGATTTTATATTGACGACAGGGCGCTGCGGCCGGATGAATTTTTAAGGATGTCTGTGGAAGAAATGGATGAAGTATGCAGAAAGTCAAGGGAGGGACTGTAGGGTTGAATATTGTTATTACGATGGCGGGACTGGGGAGTCGATTCCGTAAGGCGGGGTATACGGTTCCCAAGTTTATGATCGAGGCAAAAGGAAAGTCACTGTTTGAATGGTCTATGATAAGTCTGCAGGGTTTTCTGGCTCCGGAGAACAAATATTTTTTTGTAGTCAGGGAAGATGATAAAGCAAAAGCATTTATAGAGGAAAAGGGAAGGGCTCTGGGATTCAGCGACATTAATGTTATAGAGATCGGCTATGTGACGAAAGGGCAGGCCGAGAGCGTGATGCTTGCCAGCCCTTACTGGGATCCGAACGATGAATTGCTGATTTATAATATTGATACATATATAGAGGCCGGAGAGATGAATTCCAGGCAGCTTAAGGGAGACGGCTTTATTCCTTGTTTTCAGGGGGAGGGTGATCACTGGAGTTTTGTAAGACTTAATGAAGCCGGAGAGGCCGTGGAGATAAGGGAGAAAAAACGCATCTCAGACTACTGCACGGTCGGAGCTTACTATTTTCATACTGCGGCGTTGTTTGAGGAACTATATCAGGAACTGTATGTAGAGAAGCAGTATACGGAAGCTGGTGAACAATATGTGGCGCCGATGTATGACCTGTTGCTGAAAAAGGGAGGAAAGATCTATATATCGGATATCCCGAAGGAAAAAGTGCATGTGCTCGGAACGCCGGAGGAACT
>CANQGA010000252.1 GCA_947600145.1 uncultured Lachnospiraceae bacterium
TAGGCCCCGTAGTTATTGGAGCAGCGGGAAATGGTCACCGGCAGCCCGTAGGTCCGGTGATACGCCAGGACGAACAGATCCGCGCTGGCCTTGGAGGAGCTGTAGGGGCTTGAGGTGTGAAGCGGCGTCTTCTCGGTGAAGAACAGATCCGGCCGGTCAAGCGGCAGGTCGCCGTAGACCTCGTCGGTGGACACCTGATGGTAGCGCTTCACGCCGTATTTGCGGGACGCGTCCAGAAGGACGCGGGTTCCCATCACGTTGCTCTGCACGAAAATGCCCGGATTCGTGATGGACCGGTCCACATGGGTCTCCGCCGCGAAATTCACGACGATATCGAAGTTCTCCTTCTCAAACAGATCCATGATGAACGGCTCGTCGGCGATATCGCCCTTCACGAACCTGTAATTCGGCTTGTCCTCCACCGGCTTTAATGTCTCCAGATTGCCGGCGTAGGTCAGCAGATCCAGGTTCACGATCTGGTCCTCCGGGTATCTGTTCACCATATAATGTACAAAATTGCCGCCGATGAAGCCGGCGCCGCCGGTTACCAATAGTTTCATAGCTGATGATCCTCTCTTTCTGTCCTCACTTGAACTCTTTGTCAATAAATTTCCCCGCCAGCACATCCATCAGATACTGCCCATACTGGTTCTTCTTAAGCGGCTCGATGTTCTCCAGAAGCTGATCGCGGGTGATCCAGTGGTTCAGATACGCGATTTCCTCCAGGCAGCCAATCTTTCTGTGCTGGTGGGACTCCATGGTGCGCACGAAATTCGTCGCGTCCACCAAAGACTCGTGGGTCCCCGTATCCAGCCAGGTAAAGCCCTGTCCCAGAAGCTCCACCTCCAGATGGCCCTCCTCCAGATAGATCCGGTTCAGGTCCGTGATCTCCAGTTCCCCTCTGGCAGACGGCTTTAAGTTCTTCGCGTACTCCACCACCCGGTTGTCGTAGAAATAAAGCCCGGTCACGCAGTAGTTGGACTTGGGGTTCTTCGGCTTCTCCTCGATGGAAACGGCGTGCCCGTCGGAATCGAACTCCACGATGCCGAACCGCTCCGGATCGTCCACATAGTAGCCGAACACGGTGGCGCCGTACTGCTTGTTGGCCGCCTTCAGAAGCCTCTTTTTAAGCCCGTGGCCCGCGAAAATATTGTCGCCCAGGATCATGGCCACATGGTCATCCCCGATGAAATCCGCGCCGATGATAAACGCCTGGGCCAGCCCGTCCGGCGACGGCTGTACCGCGTAGGACAGGCGGATCCCGAACTGATGGCCGTCGCCTAAGAGATGCTCAAAGCGCGGCGTGTCGTCCGGCGTGGAGATGATCAGGATGTCCCGGATGCCGGCGCTCATCAGCACCGACAGCGGATAATAGATCATCGGTTTATCGTAGATCGGAAGCAGCTGCTTGGATGTGACCATGGTCAGCGGATAAAGCCTGGTGCCGGAGCCCCCGGCCAGTATGATACCTTTCATGACTGCGCTCTCCTTTTCTTTCACGGATCCGTTCCCTCCGCGGACAGAACAGAACCCTCTATCATGCGTCCATTTGTAAAATGTACCGTCTGAACACATTATAAAGGGTTACGTTACGTCACTGTCAAGTGATTTTTTCTGATTTCATAAATCACGGTCTCTCTCCCGCGGTTTCTCCGTCAGGCGTCTTTCAGCTTTTCTTTTTCGTCCAGCTCGTCAAACGGGACAAGATCCGGATGGACTTTCGCGGTACTGTCTCTTTTCGCGCCGTACACATACCCTTCCGACCGCATATAGGCATTCCAGGACATATGTTCAAGCTTCAGAATATCCATCTCCTGTTCCCGCTGTCCGGCCGGAAGCGATTTAAGCCAGCTGTCCACATTATAACAGGTCAGTTCGATCTGATTATCGATCTGCCGGTCTCTCCATTCTTTCAGGGCGGCCGCGCCGGGGAGCTCCATATCGCATCTTTCCTTCACCCGGATCACCTTGGCAGCCGAAGACCGCTGATAATACTCGCGCCGGTAGAATTCTTCCCGATACATATCCCGCTTCGCCGCGTCCAGTTTATCCGCCCATATCATATGCTCTTTCAGCGCTTCCTCCTGGAGCGGAGAATTGACAAGAACCCTGTAAGTGTAATTGTCTTTTACGCTGCCAACGATCTGAATGTCGCAGCCTCCCGTTTCTTCCCTCATCAGACGGTTCTGACTCGCCGCCGCGCCCAGCCTCTCCTGATTCAGCACGACCGTATAGATCAGCGGATCCGGCCGTTGGATACCCGCGGCGCAGTCCCCGTGCCTTTTCAGAATACGCGCCAGACGAATCGACGCGCTGATATTCCTGTCATCATCCCCCAGGGAGACATGCGCGATGGAAACAGGGCCGATCTCCCCGACCAAACGCTCAAACTCGCTTTCCCAGACGTCCACGCCCTGCGTTCTGCCGTGAAACTTTATGGTATAGCGCGCATCTCCCTCTTTCTCGATGCCGCTCTCCCCGATCAGCTCCGGGCAGCCGGCACAGAACCGATCGATCACATCCGGGTATTTTTCGATCACATGCATTTCCAGGCGGTATCCCGGCATCTGACCGAACCAGGCATACGCTTTTAAGAATTCGGAACCGTATTTCCCAAGTCCCACAAACAGCACGCGCAGAACCTTCTCCCGGCTCCCCGGTTCCTGAATTGCCCGCCCGAAGATCCGCCGCGCAGGCGATCCGTCGGAGCCCGGCTCCGCAGTCTCAGACTGTCTCCCCGTTTCCGGATCAATGTTCAGATACAGATAATCATAGACCAGGGAGCGGATCACATTGATAAATCTGATCCGGATCTTCCTGCTGTCGCCATGTTCGCCGGGGATCTCATACGCGGCTCCGAGCAGAAGCTCCGCTTCCTCGGAATCCGTGAGCATATACAATACCGTATTCTCCCGTTCCCCATAATCCGGATTTCCGATCAGCGCAAGCGCGTCCCTGATATTGACCGCGTCGTCCTCGCTCATCACAAAAAAAGTGATCCTGCTGCCGTTCCTTTTCCGCAGTCCCAGCCAGACGGACGTGATCTCTCCGGATACGCACAGACCTCCTTTTTTCACCGCTTTCTGCCGGAGACTGCCAAACTCCTCCGCGCTCCTGTCCGCTCCCGCAAAGACAAGGAGCGGTTTTTTGCCCTCCGAAAGACAGCCTTCCGCAAGGATCAGAGACTGTTCATTCAGGACCGAGAACACAAACACATCCCGGCCGGAAGCCCACAGAAGCCGCCAGAACCGGTACACATTTCCAAACATCATCAGGACAGCGCCCGCCGTCAGGATCGGGGCAAACAAAGCGAGGAGCGCGCCGAATACCAGATAATACTGCAGCGGCTGCGCCGGGAACAGCTCCGCCGCCTCCCGAAACATCCCATAATCACCATTGACCAGGAAAATCTGAAATGTGTGCTGAAGCGTCACCAGGACCGCCTTGAAGACGGCTCCGTATTCCCCTTCCATAAGCGCCAGCTGGGTCGGAAGAAGCATGACAAAGACAGCGGCTGCCGTTCCCGCGATCGAGGGGAACAGATGCGCCCGCTGCCAAAGAGGGGAACTGCTGCTGAACTGGAAAAGCTGAAGGATCACTCCCGCCGCAAACAGCAGAACCGCCGCCGGCAGCGCTGTCTGCGGACTCACAAATCCATACATTCCGATACCTCCTCCGCTAAGTCGTTAAATCCCGGAATACAGTTTCCGGAATATCGCTTCCTTCACAATATACGCGTCGTCCGGCCGCGGCTGCCCGTCTTCCCCGACCCGCACGGCAAGCCAGTCGCCCGGCTCGCCGATCAGATATTTCTCCCTGTCCCAATTGGTGAAAAGCTTCAGCCTGCGTTCAAGCCTCCTCGCATATACGAAAGAAGGCCTGGACTCACAGGTTCTGATAAAAGGAATGAATTCCCGGCTGTCTCCCGCCCGGATATCGATTATCTTCGGCTGATATCCGTCTGTTGTCGTGAATTCTTCATACAGATAGGGGTCGTCCACAGGGGTATAGCGGCAGTTGAAAACCTCCGCGCGGATCGGATAGACTTCGTGGTTCTCGCTCACCATGATATTGATATCATCAGAAAGCCGGATCTCGAAATCG
>CANQGA010000253.1 GCA_947600145.1 uncultured Lachnospiraceae bacterium
CAGACGCCTGCGCGCGGGTCAATACCGTATCCCCGTTCAGGGCAATCCCGGCGGCATCCATTGCCCGCGTAAAGCCCTTCTCCCGGCACCAGTCTGCCGCCTGATCATCCGCGGCAGTCTCCGCGGCAAGGCTGTTCATACCGATGGCTGCAGCCATGGATGCTTCCGGACTCATCCCGTTATACAGAGCCGTTCTGTACAGGATCCCCGCCAGCTCCGTAAATGTCAGCGCGCCGTCCAGATCCGCTTCAAAAATACCGGTCTGAAGCGCCCAGTCCTCCGCCGAAGCAAACGCGGCGGATTCTCCGTCACGGCGGTACAGGATATCCAGCACCACGTACTCAGCCATCGCCTCCTCCGTTCCGAATGAAGGCGACTCCACAGACAGCCATCCGTGATCCGTCAGATACTGGATCGCATCCGCGAACCACGCACCCGCATCCACATCTTCATACCGGTCCGCCACCGGTTCCGGCTGCGCCATACAGGTTCTCGAAGCGTTCAGCAGATATTCATTCCCCAGGGCCTGCCTGCTGATCTGAAGCTGGCCCCATTGGATCCCGGTTCCGGCATAATACACATTTTTCAGCAGGATCGTCTTCTCAAACGCCTTCATATCGATATATTTCAGGCTGACCGGCAGCCAGACACTGCGGAGACCGCTGCAGTTCTGGAAGGTCTTTGAGCCAATGATGCGCAGTCCCTCCGGAAGTATGAGCTCCTCGATTCCGGTGCAGGCGCTGAAGGTATAAGTCCCCAGGATCTCCAGGCTGTGAGACAGCGTGATCTCTGTCAGGCTCTTACAGCTGCTGAACGCGTAATCGCCCAGCGTTGTGATTCCTTCCTCCACGACCAGCGCCTTGAGCCCGCCCGCGCTGTAATACCACGGCTGATCCGCCGCGCTGCTGAAATTGTCCATTGGTCCAAAACCGCTGATCGTCAGGGTCTGCGTCTCGATATCCAGGCTCCAGACAGCGCCGGCTCCGCAGGTTCCTTCTGTTCCCAGGATCACCCCGCATCCAAAAAGCGCGTCATTGCCCTCGCCGCTTGCGGCCTTTAAACTGTCCCATCCGTCCCGATAACCGATATAATATACTTCGCGCAAACTGTCAAAGCCCGCGAACGCGTTGGCTCCGATCCGCTCGATCCCGCTGTGGATGACCACCGTCGTGATCCCGGCCGCGTCAGCCGCCCACGGGGCCTGGCTTCCGTCATCATAATCCGGTATGCCGCCCTTTCCCTGAATCGTCAGTACGCCTCCGCTCACGGAATAAGTCACATCGCCGTCCAGTATGTGAGTGCCGTATACGAAATCTCCGTTGCTGCAGCGCACAGTGATACTGTCCTTTTTGAGAAATGCCGACGCGGTGCTGTTGCTTTCCAGGAGCGCGGCCCATTCGCTGACCGTGCCGCCGTATTCAATAGACGTAAGCCGCTCGCAGCCCTTAAATACCTTGTTTGTCGCACTGGCCGCAAACGATTTGACAGACGCCGGAAGCCTGATGAATGACAAAGCGGAACATTCATAGAACATGGCGTCCGGAATCTCGGTGAAAGAGCCGTTCAGGACAGCCCTTTCCAGAGATGCGCACTGGGCAAACTGCGCCCGCCCCATAATCCCGATCGATTCCGGCGTCTCGATCTCGATAAGCCCGCTCTCGCGGACGCTTCCTTCGCCCAGCTCCGCAAGCGCTCCCGAGGTCGGATATTCGATCTCCGTCATGGCCGCATATCTATAGAAGGCCCTGGTTCCCACCTTCGTGATCTGATCGCCGATCACCGCCTTCTTCACCTGATCCTTGAAGTCATCGTAAGGCCTGGCGTCGGTGCTCTTGTAGTCCGGCATCGCGCCTTTTCCGCCGATCAGCAATGTACCGCTCTCCGGGTCAAAGCTCCAGGTCACCTCAGTTCCTTCAAACGTACCGCTAAACTCTCCGGGGAGCTCCGGCTCCACGGTATTCTCGTCACCCTCCGCATAGTGATACTCGCCGTCCGTGCAGGTAACCGTGATCTCCGGATCCAGCAGAAGCTTTGTATCGTCCGTCGCCAGAATACGCTTCCAGTCGTCGGTACTCCCTCCGTATGCGATCTCCTTCGGAGCACTGGCCTTATAAAAAGTCGCTTTACTTTTCTCACCGCTTAATTTCTTCACGGAAGCGGGGATCGTTACCGACTCTAACGAAGTACAGCCTCCGAAAACGATCTCATCCAGAACTTCATAGCTCCCTCCAAGTACCGCTTCCGTAAGGGCAGTGTCCTCGTAAAACTGGGCCCGGCCAAGAGTTTTTACGCTTTCCGGAATCTCTATATACTGAAGCGCCGTACAATTCCGAAACACCCCTTCTGCGATCTCGGTCAGGGAGTCCCCTTCGGGCCAGATAACCGTTGTAAGTTTCTCGCTCGGATAAAACGCGCGGGAACCAAGTCCGGTGATCCCTTCTCCGATCACAACCGTCTCTATCTCCGAATTGTACGCCTTCCACGGCTGTTTTCCCTTGCCGCTGTAATCCGGAGTACGGCCGCTTCCCTCCAGCTTAAGCGTCCTGCTGCTCTTATTATAGCTCCATGTAACGTCCGTTCCTGCAATTGTGCCTCCGTCGACGTCATCGGCATCCGAACCGCTCGCCACAGGAACCGCCGTCCTCAGCGCGCTGTCCCAAACCGCGGCCTCCGTTTCCTCCGCAGCCTTCGGCATTTCCGTATCGGCCATAGAGATAAAGCCGTTGCCTGACACCAGAAGCGCCGCCGAACAGAGGAGGCTTACCGCCTTACAATACCATTTCCTGCTTATCCTCATACCTTTTCCTTTCTCATACTCGCTTTATCATTCCCCTAAAGGCGAAAAATCTGCCTCCGCAGACTTTTCGCACACTCACATTTTACCCCTCGTCCACATTGTCCACATCGATCAGCACCTTCATGGTCTTCTCCCGGTTCTGGTCGATATATTCGTAGGCGGCCTTGAATTTCCTGAACGGAAAATGTTTGCTCATCAGCGGCTTTAACTGGATCTTTCCTTCGTTGACCAGCCGGATAGCGTCCACATAATCCTCATGGCGGTACATCATGGAAGTGTCCAGCACAAGCTCATGGTCGTTAAGCACCGCCAGATCCACCGTAGCCAGCTTGCTGAACACGGCTACCAGGATGATCGTGCTTCCTTTTCTGGCGCAATGGATCGCCTGACCCATCGTGGTATCCGTACCGGCGCAGTCGTAGATCACATCCGCCTTATCCGGCCCGAAGCACGCCGTAAGCGCTTCCCCGAAATCCCTCTCCTTCGTATTAACCGTAAAGTCCGCGCCGCATTCCTTTGCCAGCGACAGCCTGTAATCAGAGATATCCGTGATCATCACCTGCGCCGCGCCGAGAGCCTTGCAGGACTGGGCCAGCAGGATCCCGATGGGTCCGCAGCCCAGAACAGCGACCTTCGCCCCTTGCAGCGCCGCAAAGCGCTTCGCCGCATGGACAGTGACCGCCAGCGGCTCGATCATCGCGCCTTCATCGTAGGTGAGATCCTCCGGCAGCGCCGTCACCTTGGACGCATCCACGGCGAAATACTCGCTGCCGGCGCCCGTCGTCTGGAAGCCCATCACTTTGAGAGTCTCACAGAGATTATATTTTCCATGAGTGCAGGGATAGCATTTTCCGCAGAATACCTGCGGCTCGATCGTCACCTTCTGCCCGACAGCAAACTGGCTCACGCCTTCTCCCAGCGCTTCCACATACCCCGACACCTCGTGTCCCTGGGTCACCGGATAGGGCGTAAACGGATGCCTTCCGTGATATACATGGATATCGCTCCCGCAGATCCCGATCCGCATCATCCGGATCAGCACCTGCCCCGCCTCCGGGACGGGGATGTCCGTCTCCTCAAATATGATCTCTCCGGGAGAGACCATGATCTCCTGCAGCATTTTCTTTCCCATACCTGCCTCCTGTTATTAAATTTTAATCCGCTTTACAGCGCGTATCTGCGGATCGCCCTGGCAACGCCGTCATTTTCATTGCTGTCCGTCACGATATCCGCCGCCGCTTTTACTTCGTCCGGCGCGTTTCCCATGGCTATCCCTATCCCGGCGATCCT
>CANQGA010000254.1 GCA_947600145.1 uncultured Lachnospiraceae bacterium
GAATGGAGAAGATCTTCTATGAAAGTTGGTGAAACACCAGGAAATGGAGAAGAATCACCAACTTTTAGAGAAGAACCTTTATTCATTTATCTGATCAATCACAGCCCGCGTAAACGGGCATCAGGCCGGGCGCGCGGCGCGCCCTGGCTGCTATTTTCACGGAAACGATTTTCATGGAAGCATAATTTGTAGGTTTTAATAATGCCGGATCAGGACAGGAAAGCCCTGTTTTGGTTTGGCCGTGCTGTGAATTTATTTTAATAGGCGCGGGGGGTATTCTGCTTTTATAAGAGGAAGGTGCCAGATGCTGGAAAGTGACAACATCTTTATTTCCGTTGTAATGCCGGCCTACAATGCCGGCCGGACGATCCGGGCGGCGATCCGGTCCGTACAGGAACAGACATGGACGGACTGGGAGCTTCTGGTCGCGGACGACGGATCGGAGGATCTGACACGGCAGATCGTAAGGGAGATCGCCGGTTCGGACGGCCGTGTCCGGCTGCTGGAACAGGGGACCGACGGCCGCGGGCCGCGGGCGGCGGGAGGCGCAGCGGCAGCGAGGAACCGGGGAGTGCGGGCGGCGAGAGGCCCCTGGGTCGCATTTCTCGACAGCGATGACCTGTGGGAGCCGGAGAAGCTGGAGAAGCAGATCGCGCTGGTGAGGGAGAGGCAGGCGCGCGGACAGCCGCCTGATATCGTATTTACGGGATGCGGATATATGGATGAGAGAGGACGGAGGTCCTCTTTTTTTCTGCATGTGCCGGAAGAGGTTTCGTACCGGCAGCTGCTGAAGCAGAATGTTATAGGGTGTTCGACGGTGCTGATCCGTAGGGAGAGAGCGCTGGAGAATCCGATGCCGTCGGGGGAGGTTCATGAGGACTATGTGGTCTGGCTGCGGATCCTGCGCGGCGGAGGGGCGGCCTGCGGGATCGATGAGCCGCTTATGATCTATCGCCTGTCCTCAGGCTCCAAGTCCGGTGACAAGAGGAAGGCGGCCGCGATGACCTGCCGGTCGTACCGGGAAGCGGGGCTGGGCAGGCTGGGAACGGTGTATTATTTTCTGTGGTACGCGGTTAGGAATATCCGGAAATATGCCCTTATCCGCCGGGGGATGAAAGCGCTGCGCCCGGCTGATCAGGAGATGCAGGGGGAGGGCCCGCAGGACGGATGACATAGAGAAAAATGAAGATGAGAATAAAAAGGCAGATGCCGGCGGCGTTCGGTATCTGCCTTTTTTTCTGCCTTTTTGCCTTGCGGTTATTTTTTTGCAAAATTTAGCACTCGCCTCTTGACAGTGCTAACAACATGTGTTATAGTGCGTATAGAACAGAACAAGCGGCAGCCGCCGCGGAGAAAGAATAAAGGGGGAGATCCTATGAATATCAATAAATTTACCCAGAAATCGGTCGAGGCCGTCCAGAACTGTGAGAAGCTGGCCTACGAGCACGG
Source organism: uncultured Lachnospiraceae bacterium (assembly GCA_947600145.1). Lineage (GTDB taxonomy): Bacteria > Bacillota > Clostridia > Lachnospirales > Lachnospiraceae > UBA3402. The sequence continues at coordinate 1,450 of CANQGA010000254.1, forward strand.
CAACCAGCAGCTGGAGCAGGCCCATCTGCTTTTGAGTCTCCTGACGCTGGAGGAGAGCCTGATCTTAAAGCTTGTCACGAAGATGAACATTTCCGGCGAGATGTTTGCGAACGAGGCCCGGCAGGCGGTGGAGCGGCTGCCGAAGGTTTCCGGCGGCGGGCAGCTCTATGTGAGCAATGATCTGAATAAGGTGCTGGTGAGCGCCGAGGACGAGGCGAAGGCCATGGGCGACGAGTATGTGTCCGTGGAGCATCTGTTCCTGGCCATGCTGCGCCAGCCGGATAAGACGATGAAGGAAATGTTCCGGCAGTACGGCATCAACCGTGAGACATTTCTGCAGGCCCTGACTACGGTCCGCGGGAACCAGCGGGTGGTCAGCGACAACCCGGAGGCCACTTACGACACGCTTGAGAAATATGGCTCTGACCTTGTGGAACGGGCGCGCGACCAGAAGCTGGACCCGGTCATCGGCCGGGACAGCGAGATCCGCAACGTGATCCGCATCCTGTCCCGGAAGACCAAGAATAATCCGGTGCTGATCGGAGAGCCCGGCGTCGGCAAGACCGCTGTGGTGGAGGGGCTGGCCCAGCGTATCGTCCGCGGCGACGTGCCGGAGGGTTTAAAGGACCGCAAGCTGTTCGCGCTGGACATGGGCGCGCTGATCGCGGGCGCCAAGTACCGGGGTGAGTTTGAGGAGAGGCTGAAAGCGGTTCTGGAGGAAGTGAAGAAGAGCGATGGACAGATCATTCTGTTCATCGACGAGCTGCATACGATCGTGGGCGCCGGCAAGACCGAGGGCTCCATGGACGCGGGGAATCTCTTAAAGCCCATGCTGGCCCGGGGCGAGCTGCACTGCATCGGAGCGACCACATTGGATGAGTACCGCAAATATATCGAGAAGGACGCGGCTCTGGAGCGGCGGTTCCAGCCGGTCATGGTGGATGAGCCTACGGTGGAGGACACCATTTCCATCCTCCGCGGCCTGAAGGAGCGCTACGAGGTGTTCCATGGCGTGAAGATCACCGACTCGGCGCTGGTGAGCGCGGCGGTGCTGTCGGACCGGTACATTTCCGACCGGTTCCTGCCGGATAAGGCCATCGACCTGGTGGACGAGGCCTGCGCGCTGATCAAGACGGAACTGGATTCCATGCCGACGGAGCTGGATGAGCTGTCCCGAAAGGTCATGCAGATGGAGATCGAGGAGGCGGCGCTTAAGAAGGAGACTGACCATCTGAGCCAGGACCGGCTGGCGGATCTGCAGAAGGAGCTGGCCGAGCTGCACGATGAATTTGCTAATAAAAAGGCGCAGTGGGAGAATGAGAAGCACTCGGTGGAGCGGCTGTCCTCCCTGCGCGAGGAGATCGAGAGCGTGAACCGGGAGATCGCCCAGGCGCAGCAGGTCTACGATCTGAACAAGGCGGCGGAGCTGCAGTACGGAAAGCTTCCGGGACTGCAGAAGCAGCTGGCGGAGGAAGAGGAGAAGGTGAAGAACCAGGATCTGAGCCTGGTGCGCGAGAGCGTTACCGACGACGAGATCGCCCGGATCATTTCCAGGTGGACCGGCATCCCGGTGGCGAAGCTGACGGAGAGCGAGCGCAGCAAGACCCTGCATCTGGACGAGGAGCTGCATAAGCGGGTCGTGGGCCAGGACGAGGGCGTGGAGAAGGTGACCGAGGCCATCATCCGGTCCAAGGCGGGCATCAAGGACCCGACCAAGCCCATCGGTTCGTTCCTGTTCCTGGGTCCCACCGGCGTAGGCAAGACGGAGCTGGCGAAGGCGCTGGCGGCAAGCCTCTTTGACGACGAGTCCAACATGGTCCGGATCGATATGAGCGAATATATGGAGAAGCACTCCGTGGCGCGTCTGATCGGAGCGCCTCCCGGATACGTGGGTTACGACGAGGGCGGCCAGCTGACCGAGGCGGTCCGCAGAAAGCCTTACAGCGTCGTGCTGTTCGACGAGGTGGAGAAGGCCCATCCGGATGTATTCAACGTGCTTCTGCAGGTGCTGGACGACGGGCGGATCACCGATTCCACCGGCAAGACCGTGGATTTCAAGAACACGATCATCATCATGACGTCCAACATCGGCTCCCAGTATCTGCTGGAGGGCATCGACGAAAACGGAAATATCCGCGCGGAGGCGGAGGAGATGGCCATGGGCGACCTGCGGGCCCATTTCCGGCCGGAGTTTTTGAACAGGCTGGATGAGATCATCCTGTTCAAGCCGCTGACCCGGGACAATATCGCCGGCATCATCACGCTCCTGATGGCGGACACCAACCGGCGGCTGGCGGACCGGGAGATTTCGGTGGAGCTGACCGATCCGGCGAGGGATTTCGTGGTGGAGCGGGGATACGACCCGGTCTACGGCGCGCGGCCGCTGAAGCGGTATCTGCAGAAGAATGTGGAGACGCTGGCCGCGAAGATCATCCTGCAGGATCAGGTCCGGGCCGGGAATACCATCGTCATCGACACGGCGCCGGCGGGAGATAAGTTGATCGCGTATGTGGAGTGACGAAAAAGTAAAGTTCAAAAAGTAAAGTTCAGACAAAAACTGTGGACGAATCCGCAAAAATGTGGTATACTTCTCTCAACTGAACGATAAGAGG
>CANQGA010000255.1 GCA_947600145.1 uncultured Lachnospiraceae bacterium
ACTCTCTACGAAGCCCTTCTGGACGAAGAGGTAGAGGATGAGCAGGGGGGCGATCACCATCAGGGTGCCGGTGGCGACGATGCAGTTGGTGTAGCCGATGCTGGCGCCGCCCTGGATCTTAAGCACATTCTGGAAATACTGTCCCAACCGGTCCGCGATCCTCGTCAGCTGGATGGAGAGCAGTTCCACATTTCCCAAAAACATCGAGGAATAGAAACCGTCGGTCCACTGCCATACGAAGGCGAACAGGAAGCAGGATGTCAGGATCGGCTTCGCGTCCGGGAGCATGATGCTGAAAAATGTCCGGAGCGTTCCGCAGCCGTCCACATAAGCCGCCTCCTCCAGTTCAAACGGAATATTGCGGAAGAACTGGCGGATCAGGAAGATATACAGCCCGTTCTTCAGTCCCATGCAGCCCGCGCTCATCATGTAGTACGGAAGCACCGAACCGCGCAGGTTCAGCGTGGATCCCGTCGTCGCCTTGAAGATTCCCAGGATATCGAAGAACCGGAAATGCAGATGCAGCGAGGTGGCGACGGTCTGCGGCGGGATCACGATCATGAGCAGCACGCAGGCAAACCAGAAATTCTTAAGCGGGAACTTAAAGCGCGCAAAGCCGTAGCCCACCAGCGTGCAGACCGCGATCTGAAGAAACGCGATCGACAGCGAGATGAACAGGGTGTTCATAAACGCCTTCCCGTATCCCATGAAATCCGCGGCCAGCTGGTAATTCGCCGCGGTCACATGCAGCGGCACGTTCACGACCAGCGGGTTATACAGATCGCTCTCCTTCATCAGGCTGATGGACAGCTTGTTCAGGATCGGCTGCAGGATCAGGAAGCACATTCCGAACAGCAGGAAGGCCCGAATGATCCGCACGCAGATGCCCATGACCGTCTTCTTAAGCAGATAGCCTTCGGACATGCGGTTGCGCTCCCAGAAATTGTTGTTCTTCTTAATCTTACCTGCCGCTTTACTCATAGTAATACACCACCTTCGACAAGAATAACGCGCATAGGCCGATCGCCGCGCCGACGATCACAAAATAGATCCAGGCCATTGCGGAGGAGAAACCGTAGTCCAGATACAAAGTCATCTGTTCCGTGATCATCTCCATGACCTCACTGTCGGTCCGCATACAGAAGTCGACGATCGTATAAACCACATTGACTAAAAGCATGGAGCTGATCATCGGGAAGGTGATCTTCCAGAGGCTCTCCCATGCGGTACAGCCCTCAATATCCGCCGCCTCATACATACTCTCGGAGATCGTCTGCAGGGCCGAGAGGAAGATCAGGATCTGGATGCCGGAGGAGATGGCCACGTCGTAAATGCCGTCCACGACCTCGAATACGGTCTCGAAGACCCTGCTTCCCACGCCGCTGGTCACCAGGATGTTCTCGATCGCGGCGGTAATGCTGGTGTCGCTGTTGGCGCTCTGCTGGATCGTCTCCTGCAGGCCGGCCAGCAGCGTATTGTCATATTCCACGCCCAGGATGACGCCGGAGGAAATGATCACCGGCAGAAAGAACACGGCTCGTACAAATGCCCTCCCCCTGAATTTCTGGTTCAGGATCAGCGCCACGAAGAAGCTGAATACCAGAACCGCTATGGTATTGACCACCATCTTCCCCAGCTCCTCCGTCAGGAGCCGGTTGAAATCCGGATCGATCAGAAACGCCTTTTTGTAGTTCTCGATCCCGTTAAAGACCGGCTGAAAGCCGCTTGTGCTGACATTGACCGTACTGAGGCTCATATACAGCGACTGGAACAGAGGTTTCACCATAAAGAGCAGAAAGCCTACAATAAACGGGCTTATGAACAGATAACCGGATATGGCTTTCCGTTTCTGAAGACCTGCCGGTTTTTTCTTCTTCTTCATATTCTTCACCGTTCCTTTCTCCATCCGTTTATTGTCTCACCGCTACGTAATCCCTGGCCGGAACGTTCGTGCCGTCCTCCGCCCGGTAATCTTCATAGCTGTAGTTCACATAGACCTTCGTGCCGTCCTCGTAGGAGGTGCAGGTCACCATATCCGTCAGGTACTTATGATCCGTCATCCTCTGGTTAAAGGTGTGGCCGAGTTCGCTGTTATAGCGGTTATAGATCTCCGCTGCCTTATCTTTCCAGGAATCGTAACCGGCGCCGAAATACTTCGTGTAGTCCGTCGACTGGATCGCGAAGGCGGTCTCCTTCATGAAGGTAAATGCCAGCCCCGCGCCGTATTCCGCCGATTTCAGCAGTTCGTTCTCGTAATCCTGCACCATGTTCAGAGGCTCGCCGGTGTAATTGGCGAAGCCGTGGACCGCCAGCTGGTAGAACGGCACCATCCGGTCAAGGATCGTGTACTCTGAGCCGCCCAGGTCCATGTTCGTGATCATGTCGGCGTAAGGCATCGCGTAGTCATTTCCCTCGTTGATCATGATGCCCTCTCCCGCCTGCTTCGCCTTCTCGAACTTGCTGACCTGCACGGCCACCTGCTTCTGCCTGGTCTGCAGGTCCGTCTCATCGAAATCGGAGGAGACCTCGCTTCCCATATTCCGGAAGGATACGCCGGCGCCGTTTGCCGCCGCGTAGCCGATCAGGTTATCCGCCATCTTGTCAATGTTCTCATGGCTCAGCAGATAGTAAGGATCTTCGTAATTCATCTGTCCGAAGGTGATCTTCGAATAATCGTAAAGCTCCACCCTCTCCTGGCTCGCCAGACGCGCCGCGTCCGTAAATACGATGAAGCCGTTCAGGATATTGCTGTTATAGGCGTAGTCGGTGACGCCGTCCAGATAAAGCTCCACGCCGTTATCTTTCGCGTAGCTGATCAGCGACTTCAGCGCTTTCGTGCCGCCCAGCGCGGAGACCGGTTTGATCTTCGTAAACAGCTTCTGCTTTATGCCGCCGTTGGCCCAGCCGGAAAGCTTGACGTACAGATTCCCGAAGCCGGCGTTCTGCAGATTGGAAAGGATCTCCTGCGCCTCCGTAAAGCTGGTGAGTTTGATCGGCTTATCGACCGGGACGCCAAGAACCTGCTCCACCTTATCCACCGCGCCCAGCAGTTCGATCGCGGCCGGCGCGCTTTCATCCGCCAGAGGCGTAAACTGCTCCGGATGCTTCGCGGCCAGATAATCGTGGTAGACATCCGCCAGTTCCACATAGCTGCCGGTATCCGCGAAGCGGTAGCGCTGCACCAGACTTTCATCCGGAAGCTCCTCCTCGTAGACGAACATCATGCCGTTATAGCGGTCGCCTACGTCGTACTGTTCACGGTGGCTCATGCTGTAGACCGCGTTCACGTAGTTATAGCTGTTCGTCTTGCCGCTGACGTCTGCCTGAATGGAGGCGTAGGCCGCGCCGTCCTCCAGCATGCAGAGGAAGGCATTGTCTCCCTTGCTGACGCCGAACACGCCGTAATACGCCATCGTGTCATGTACCAGCGCCTTGCGGTTGGTCGCCATATCCCAGCCATAGAGGTTCGCGTAGTAGTTGCTCTGCGCGATCTTGCCGTTGTTGAAGTTGATCAGCGCGCCGCCGCCTTCCGGCACCAGCAGATAGCCCTGCTCATCGACGCCGCCCGCCCCGAAATACGGCAGGATCGTCATCGTGTAGATCGGATAGTCGCTCAAAAACTCGATATCGCCCATGGGGACCTCGACCACCAGGTCGTCCCCCTCCAGCCGGTAGATCATGCTGATGTTGAACACAGCCTGCTTGCGCGTGCTGCCGGCGGTGCCCAGCTCCCTGTCCTCCAGGTACTCCTCGTAGGTATAGCCGACCGATTCAAAGATCTGCTGCATCTTATTGCGGATATTCTCCGTCGCATTCTCACGGATCACATAGCAGACCTGCGTTTCCAGGATCGGATAGTTAGCCAGGAGTTCGTCCTTCTTCTCCTGATCGCGCTTGCTTAAATTGTTAATGTCATATTCCTTATAGTACTGGTTCACCATGACCGCGTCGGATTTGCTCATCAGCGCCTGATAGGCTTCCATCCGCTCCTTCGGGATCACCGGCGGGATAACGAATTCCTT
>CANQGA010000256.1 GCA_947600145.1 uncultured Lachnospiraceae bacterium
ATCGATACGGGCGTTATTTATCCGCAGATCAGAAGCAATCCTTCTTCGATCTACAGTTTTCTGCTTGTCGCAGGCTATTTAAAGGTACTCCGCTCGTCTGTCTCTGTCGGCGGGGATTTCGTGTGCGAAGTGACTGTGCCGAATAAGGAGATTTCGTTCGTGTACCGGAAAGAGATCCTGCGACGGTTTGAACACATCATTCCTCAGTCTGCTGCGATCGCCGTTCAGGAGGCGATTTTTGCAGGCGACGGCGGACGCCTTGGCGCACTTATACAGACTATACTGGTTCAGTCGGTCAGCAGCTTCGATACGGCCAAAGAAAGCTTCTATCATGGATTTATGCTGGGTATCTGCGCGCTGTTGGGTGGCAGTTATGTAACGAGCAATCGCGAAGCCGGCGACGGGCGGTATGATATTCAGCTGTGCCCGGCGGATCTGCGTCTCCCTGGTATCCTGATCGAACTGAAGGCGGGCAGGAACTGTTCGGAGAGCAGGCTGAAAGGGCTTGCCGAAACGGCGCTGGCGCAGATCAATGAGAAGAACTATGATGCAGAGATGAAAGCGAAGGGCGTCAGGACGATTTACCGGTATGGGATCGCGTTTTGCGGGAAAAAGGTGGAAGTCGTGGCTGATAACTGATCGCAGAGGTTATGAACGCAGGAACAGAAAGGCATGGTGAAATAGTATGGCACAGGAACAATATAGATTACCGGCGCGTCCGCAGGCTCTGGCGGAGAATGTAATTACCGGTGACAGGTATCGGATCACGGTGCTGACGGAGGGACTGATCCGGCTGGAGTACAGCGAGGACGGAAGCTTTGAGGACCGGGCGACGCAGACGGTCTTAAACCGCGATTTCCCGGCCGTGTCATATCAGGCGGGGGAGGAGGACGGCGAGCTTCTGCTTATCACCCGGCGTCTGCGTCTTCGGTATGACCGGAAGGCGTTCTCTGCGAGGGGACTGCGGATCGAGATGAGCTGCGATTCGCTGGCGGGCGGAGGCGTCTGGCACTACGGGGACGCGGTGGACGATCTGCGCGGAACCGTCCGTACGCTTGACGGGGTGGACGGAGCCTGCGAGCTGGGGCATGGACTGATGTCGGTTCTGGGCTTTTCCGTGCTTGACGATTCCAGCTCCCTGATCCTGACGGACGGCGGCTGGGTGGAGCCGCGCAGGAAAGGAATCTGCGACCTCTATTTCTGGGGATACGGAGCGGACTATTCGGAGTGCCTGAAAGATTTCTGTCATCTGTGCGGAAAGACGCCGATGCTGCCTCGGTTCGCGCTGGGAAACTGGTGGAGCCGTTACTACGAGTATACGGAAGAGAGCTATCTGGAGCTGATGGAGCGGTTCGACCGGGAGGGCATTCCGTTTTCGGTGGCCGTCATCGACATGGACTGGCACCTGGTGAAGATCGACCCGAAATACGGAAGCGGCTGGACCGGCTATACCTGGAACCGGGAGTTCTTCCCGGACCCGGAGCGGTTTATGAGAAAGCTCCATGAGCGGGGCATGCGGATCACGTTAAATGTGCATCCGGCGGAGGGCGTCGGAGCGCATGAGGAAATGTACGCCGCTATGGCAAAGGAGCTGGGCAGGGACATCTCTGGGGAGGCGCCAATCGCCTTTGATATCACGGATCCGGCGTTTCTGGCCGCCTATTTTAAGTATCTGCACCACCCGCAGGAGGAAAAGGGCGTGGATTTCTGGTGGCTCGACTGGCAGCAGGGCGGCGTTACGAAGATGGAAGGAATGGATCCGCTGTGGATGCTGAACCATTTCCATTTCCTGGACAGCGCCCGGGACGGGAAGCGGCCGATGACATTTTCCCGCTACGCGGGGCCGGGTTCCCACCGCTATCCGGTCGGGTTCTCCGGGGATACGGTGGTCACCTGGGAGTCCCTGCGGTTCCAGCCCTATTTCACGAGCACAGCGTCCAATATCGGTTACGGCTGGTGGAGCCACGACATCGGCGGGCACATGCGCGGGTATAAGAATGACGAGCTGGAGGCAAGATGGTACCAGTTCGGCGTGTTCTCCCCCATCAACCGCCTGCACAGCACGAAGAATGAGTTTAACGGCAAGGAACCGTGGCGTTTCAGGGCGGAGGTCCGCGCGGTGATGGATGATTTCCTGCGGCTGCGCCACCGGCTCGTTCCCTATCTGTATACGATGAACCATCGCGCGTGGGCGGAGGATACGCCGCTGGTCCTGCCGGTCTATTACCGCTATCCGAAGGACTGGGCGGCCTACCGGCAGAAGAATGAATATTTCTTCGGCTCGGAGCTGCTTGTGATGCCCGTCACGTCGCCTGCGGTGCCCGGCCTCAACCGTGCCCGGGAGACAGTCTGGCTGCCGGAAGGAACCTGGATCGACTTTTTCACCGGCGTGCTTTATGAGGGCGGACGCACGATCCGGATGTACCGCGGTATCGAATCCATACCGGTGCTGGCGAAAGCCGGGGCGATCGTGCCGATGCAGGGTGAGGAGGCTCTTCCTATAGATCGGAACCCCGCGACTCTGGTATGGCGCATCTACGGCGGCGCGGACGGACGGTTCGTGCTTTACGAGGACGACAATGTGAGCTGCGACTATCAGAAGGGAATCTGCGCGGAAACCGCGGTTGAGCTGTCCTGGAATGAGGATCCGGTCATTGTGATCCACCCTGCGAAGGGCGAGCTGTCCCTGATTCCGGCGGAGAGGACGCATGTGGTCGAATTTTACGGATGCCCTGAGAATGAGGTGGTCTGCACGGCAGACGGACAGCCGTTGGAGGTACATACTTCTTATGAGGAAGACAGACATTGTCTGAAGATCGTTCTGCCCGCGGCTCCGGTGACGGCGGAGCTGACGGTGCGCTTTCGTCCGCATGCGGGCAAAGGCTCCGGCAGCGGGCTTTCCGCATTCGCGGGAAAGCCGGAGCTGGCCGGGAACGATACGAAGAAGCTGGTATATGATTTTTTGGACCGGGCGGAGATGGATTTCGATCAGAAGACGGAGATATACCGGGTTGTGTGCAGCGGGAGATCGATCCCCGTGATCCTCAGCCAGCTGCAGGTACTGGGGCTTTCAGAGGATATGAAGGGGTGCCTGACGGAGATCCTGACGGCGTGGCCCTGCGATTGATTCCGGCCTCACGTATTTCCATGCGAGAAGAGCGCCGGTGACGCTCTTCACGTATTCAGCACCTTCGTCTGGAACGCCTCCGGGCTGATCTGCACATTGGGGCCGAAATTCAGTTCCTTCAGCTGGTCGCAGCCGCCGAAGACCCATGCGTAGATCTTCTTCATGCCTTTGCCGCAGACTACCCGTTTCAGCTGCTTGCAGTCCTTGAACGCGAAGGGCGGCAGGCTCGCCAGCTTGTCCGGCAGGATGATCTCCTCCAGACCGCAGCGGGCGAAGGTATAGCCCCACAGGCTGGTAAGTCCGGCCGGGAGATCCAGATGATGGAGGTTTACGCAACCGTCGAACAGGAATTCGCCCAGATCCGTGACTGTCTCGGGGATGCGGACGGAGGTGATCTCCTCATGTCCGGCGAAAAGCTGGTCGAAGAGGACGGTCACCGGGATTTCGTTATAGGTGTCCGGGATCGTCACTTCGGCCTCGTCTCCCTGGTATCCCGCGACGCAATAAGTTCCGTTTTCCATCAGTTTATAGGTGAATTCCTGCATGATTCTTTCCTTCTTTCCTGTTATGGGGCTGGTGTTTCCTTAGTATAGCATAAAACGGCAGCGATTGCCAGACTTGTTTTGCGGATTGTGCGGCAATCGACTATCTTTATTCTCTTTATATTATGCAAACCGCATTTATATAAACGCTTATATAAACCCGTCAGGGGCGCTTGATTTCACTCGAATTTTCGGGTACAATGTAATTGTTGGATTATAGGAAAATGGGCAGGAATATATATTGCTTGCCTTGGTGAAAACGTTTCAGAAGATATCGTCAGGAAAAACGCAGAACGCAAGCCGCTGGTGTCGGATACGAGAGTGAAAGTAATC
>CANQGA010000257.1 GCA_947600145.1 uncultured Lachnospiraceae bacterium
GGCGCTTTGCTGCACGATTATTTCCTGTACGACTGGCATGTACCGGATGAGAGCCACCGGCTCCATGGGTTTCATCACGCGCGGAAGGCCTGCGAGAACGCGTCCAGGGATTTTGACCTGGGAGAGATCGAGAAGGACGCGATCCGAAAACATATGTTTCCGCTGAACCCGCGGCCGCCGAAGTACCGGGAGAGCGCGATCGTGTGCGTCGCGGACAAGATCTGCGCGACGGTCGAGACGCTGCGGATGCCGCACTGCAGGAGCGCGAGGGATGCGCTTGGGATCCTGCAGGATGAAGATAAGGCTTACCGTTCATGAGCGGCAGGCCTTTTATAGTTCGTCTTTTATCCTCGCTTTGGAGATCAGTGCAGCCGACGGGAGCGCCGCGATCAGAAAGAACGGGATCAATATCCCCAGGGCGCCCAGCATCTCCGATGGGATAAAATACTGCTTTACAATGGAGAAGCTGAAACGGAGCGTTCTGGCAAGGGCGATCCACATAAGCGGTATGGAGATTATGACGCCAAGGCTGCCCAACAGGAGAAGCTGAATAATGAGCATGCCCGTGAGTTTTCTTACACTTAATCCATTGAGTCTCAGCAGCGCGTATTTTTTAAGGTTCAGCCTTGTTTTAAATAACATCTGACCCGATAGGCATAAACTGAACGCCAGAATAACCAGAATCATAAGCGTCACGCAGTACAGTTCGATCATCAGTTTCAGATGGCGGTAGGTTTCCAGTTCCCACCGGAGATCCTGCATATGCATATGGGGCAGTTCTGACGAATAGTTTCTTATGATTTCAGACGTCTTGTCATAATCGGCAGAGGATTCCATATAAATCCGAAGCCGATTGTATGTTGCATCGATCCCCAGCTGTTCAAAAGCCGTCTGCGTGGTGTAAATGAAATAAGTTTCTCCTATGGTAGTGTCGTTTCCGAACCATCCCACATAGGCTTCCACGACGGCGCCGATTACTGCCGTCTGATCCTTGCGCTGATAGGAGGTTTCAAGAGTCTTCCGGTCAACGCCTCTGTTATACGGGGTGCTGCTTTCAATCCGTGTCAGTGTGATCTCATCTCCGGCATGGAGCAGGGTGTTGCGGTAAGTTCCGGGCGTGCCCGGCTGATAGTGGCTTTTTCGGATTCCACCGTCGTCCTGCTTCGTCAGCATATACGGCGGAGCGACAAGAATCACTTCTTCACCGGAATTGAGCTTTTCGATATCAATGGATCCCTCTGTTACATATGCTTCAAACTGCCGGATTTCCTCTTCATTATAACCGACCAGTTTGGTTTGGACAAGCAGCTGGTCACCGTATCCGAAGACATCGTTTATCTTGTTGTTCAGGGCTATGGGGGAATAAGCTCCATCGTCTATGTAATCGGATGCGGTCAGATACCGATCCGTCTGGTCTTTATCCAGCAGCAGACGAATTTTATTATTTTCCTTATAGGACAGTATCTTTTCTACGCCCTCTTCGCTGCGAAGTCTGGAAACGATCTCTTCTGTCGCGCCGTCGTGTTCATAGGTATCGTCAAAATAAAGAGGATCGTCCATGGAAACAGCGGCTTCTCTCGGCATGACGGCGAATTCGATATCGTAATCATAGGGCATTTCCCCGTTATACTGTTTATAAGAAGCTTCATCCGAAAAATAGTTCTTATACATGATACTGTAACCCAGAAACGCTGTACACGCGGAAATTAACAGTACCAGAAAAATACATATGCTTTTCTGATGCTTAAATTCGCTAAACATCAGACGCCAAAAGCCGTATTTTCTGTAATGAGGCCGCCTGCGGTTCCCTTTGCGGCCGGACGTACCGCCCAGATGATTTAACAGTCTGCCTGTGAAGAGAATAAGACAGGGAACTGCGAGGACCAGAAAGAACAGGCCGGCTGAAAGGTTCGGCCAAAGATCATCCTGACGCAGATTCATGGAAAGCATATGGCTGAGAACAGCGCTGACGAGTTTTGTGATCCCCAGTCCCAATATCGCGCCGATACACGCACTGAAAAAGAGCAGGCCAAACAGTTCGCCTGCCAGACACAGGGAAATATCTGTTTTCGTCATCCCGAGGGACGAATAGACCATACAGCGTTTTTGAATCCTCTCATAAGACAGGAGCAGGACATGATAAAAGATAAAGAGTTCGCACAAATACAGCATGGCAAAAAGTCCGCGCGGAACCTGGAAAACAGAGGCCGGTAAACTCGACAGGCTGTTAATATTGCGGATCAGTTCGCCCCGGCCGTCGGTTATGATCTCGTTGGAATTTCGGTTTATCAGTACCTGCACAAGAACCTCGTTTCCGGCGGAGATCATTTCTTCTGCGGTTTCTTTTGACAGGAAGATATCGGCAGCTGCGATCCCGTCTTCAATCTCTTTCGTTCTTCTGGGCCATAATTGACCGTAATCCTCGATGATGCCTGCAAGCTTATAAGCCTCGCCGTGGAACGGAACAGTCTGTCCGAGACGGATTTCCAGTCCCATTTTTTCCAGAAGACCTCTGGTAACAGCAATCTCTTGCCTGCTCTCCGGGAACTCGCCCTGAAGCGCTTTAATCCGTCCCAGTCTGATCGCGTCAGCGTCCGCGTACCCGGCGTTGATATAGTAATTCTCCTGCTTCTCGCGGATTACGGAGTATATGATGCCGGAAGTATAGTCGCTGAGTTCCCTCAGAACATCGTTCGCTTCCTGCCGGATGGCGTCGATATTTTGACCGGAGGCGTCCGTATACCACACATCTGTGAATTCTCCGTAAACGTCCTTATTCGAATTTGCGGCTTCGGACATAATGCTTTGGGATACTCCCTGAAGGACCATAGGCACGACGATCAGGACGATGGAACATATACTTATAATGCGGGCGGATATATTTCTGCCTTTTATTACGTTCAGGGATATTCTGAGTAAAGAAAGCAGTCTATTCATGATATTCCCCCAAATGACCGTCTGTGATCACATACACCTTTTTTGCGATCTCCAGCCATGCGTGATCATGCGTCACGATCACGAACGTCTGTCCAAGCTCCCTGTTTGAGCGCTCCACCAGCTGCATGAACTGTCTGCCTGTCTGGGAGTCCAGGTTCCCGGTCGGTTCATCTGCCAGTACGATCTGCGGATTCATCAGCAGCGCCCGGGCGATTGCGGCGCGCTGGCGTTCTCCTCCGGATAATTGGGCCGGGTAGAAATCCAGCCTTGGAGCCATTTCCAATACCGAAAGGATTTTTTCCTCAAAAGCGAGATCATAACGGTTTCCGCGGATATCCAGCGGCAGACGAATATTCTCAAGTACGGTCAGTTCGTCGATCAGATTAAAGTTCTGAAAGATGAACCCTACATATTCGCTTCGGATCCGGGCGCGGTCCGCTTCCTTTAACCGGTACAGAGCTTTGCCGTTAATGAAGACCTCGCCGCTGTCCGGTTTTTCAATCCCGCCGAGCACATGCAGAAGCGTACTTTTGCCGGAGCCGCTTTTCCCCAGGATGACGGTCAGATCTCCCGGCTCCGCGGTAAACGATATATTATTTGCCGCCCGGACTACAACATCGTTTGTACGGTATGTTTTAATAATGTTTTCTGCTTTGAGTATCTCCATAATTGTTTCCAAACTTCCTCCTTGGGCCGAATTGCGCAAAAACAGTGCGCTGCGGAAACAGCAGAAGGATATTTTCATAACCAACAGTATAAGCGATATAACGGATTAATTCAATGTCTTTGTGTATTTATCTAAAGATAAGTTATGGTTTTAGTTATGGTTCATAGATTTACCGTGCTTATTTGCAGGGATATAGGCATAATTGGCTCATATTTTTGATATATAAGCTGCATAATTGGCTCATGTTTTTGCGACATACTATATTTAATTCGCTCATGATTTTGTAATAGAGTCACATAAATTCGCTCATATTTATGAAGAAAGCTTGCATTTTCGGTACTATTCGTATATACTGAAAACAGAAGCCGATGTTGAGCAGATAAGAGGGAA
>CANQGA010000258.1 GCA_947600145.1 uncultured Lachnospiraceae bacterium
ACAATCACGACCCAATGATCCATATAATTGTATATATCTCGATACCGCCGGCAAAGCACGTAGAACGGGTATTCCGTACCCAGTTCTTCTCGCAGCTCGTCCAGGTCGTACTCGTCCAGGAGCGCCGCAAATTCCGGATCTGTCTTGGGATACTCGGTCAACAGATAATCCAAAACCTTTTGTTTGACCTTGTCCAGGAATTTGTATTCGTTGCCTTGCTCGTCCACGTTATTACCGACGAGGTTCAGAGGGATTTTAACACAGAATTGTCCAGGAGCAATGTAATACCACCCCTCATCGGACTCTTCATAAAAATAAATATAGTCCACAAACGCAATCTTCGTGACAATATCCCTCTCGGAATCCGACACCCAGTGAGGCGTACCAGTCGGACAGGTCTTATAATACTCTGATTTCCTGTCATCCATTTCCGAAAACGGAGCGTCGAGATTCGACAGCTGGCCGAGACTGAACAGGCGATCGACCAAATAGTTATTATCGTTGTACCAATCAATTAACGTCTCACCAACGCTGCTATAACTGCCCCAGTTGCCTGACCAGCCGCACTCCACCGTTCCATCTTTTTTCCTTCGCGCAATCATGCTTATATCACCCACAATATCTCTTGTCTCCCTTCTATAATAATATGCATCTCCTCAGCGAGGGGATGGCATCATGATTGACGCCCCTCGTCCTCCTCGTCCTTGACTTCAAAAGGCGCCGCCTCCTCTGCCGTCAGGGGCCGGCCAAGCTGCCTGCTATACTCGATCATCTCTCGCCATCGATACATCTTTCCATCGGAAGGCTCTGTTAAGCGGCCATCCTTCGCATAATACTCGATCCCATGCGGTACATCTTGATAAGCAGCACCATTCGGAGCGGTATCTTCCTTGATCTCAAATTGTGCTGTTTCCTCTGCCGTCAGGGGCCGACCAAGCTGACGGTAAAGCTTAAACATCTCCCTCCAGAGATATTTTTTCTTGGGTTCTCCTTCCTTCCGGCCGTCATCATACCATGGCGGTTCTGGTGGTTTGTGAAAATTCCCGTTGGCATCCCGCGTGAACCCGTCCATTTCCATCTCCTCGATAGTTTGCAGTGCAATTTCCCTGGCTCTCTCCTCAGAGCAACCGCCAGCAACGCACACCCACATGTGCAGATCCGGAAATTTATATAACTCGCTGTCATCATCCATCTCCGGGTCGGCTGTGTTGATCTTATCAGGTACACGAATCTCATCTGCATTTTTCATGGCAATTCCTCCTCTTAATCTTATATGGTAATAATGAAACAACATAGTATAACCCGTCAAAAGGCCATCGCTCTAAGGCGTTTCGGCCGGATTCCTTAATTGATTGTCTCCCGCAGGAGCAGCGTTCGCAAATTTCTTGCTCCGTGCGGTATTCAGTTGTCAATGTTCGGTTTGGGGTTAAATTTCGATGAAATCTTTTGTTGTCATATTCTCTCCTTTCCGACTGGGACTTCCGCAGGAACGATGTTTTAAGTTAATTGCCGCATCTTGTGATATAAAAACGATATACGGTCTATATCCTTATTGATGTGGAAATGCCCGCAGTACCAGTGCCCGTAATCCAGGCGGTCCTCGACCGTATCCAGCCACTCCTCCGTGCTTTGGTCAATGTCCTGTCTCTCCCATAAAGGCACGAGCGCTTCCTTTGGTACATATTTCATAGGGCATGTATGGCTCAGGACCACATCCACTTTCCAGCCAGCCTCATCCAGTTTCGCCTCCACACGCTTCTTTATTTCCCCATCCGGCTGCTCACTTGCAAACCACGGATGGCCGCTTTTCAGTCTCCAAGCCTTATCGACAGAATAAGCGCCACCGATGACCATGTAATTGACACCATTGATGTTGTACATCTCACCATCCTTGGCAAACAATAGCTGCGGATATTTATTCTGCCGGTACACCAGGCCACTATGCCATTCCACAAGTTCGTACCCTTCCGCTTCGTATGGGCGCATCTCATGGTTACCGTGGACGCACAAGAATGTCATCGGAATCTGAGACGCCCTCTTTTTTCGGACAACGTCCCTTTCGTCCCCGTAATAATTAAGACTAACGTCACCCAGAACAATGCACAGTATCGGCGGCTGGTCAGGTCCCCTTGACATTTTCTTTCTTTTAGCGTACTTTTGAATATGTAGGAAGTCGCCGTGCGTATCGCCTGTGATATATATCTTTTCGTACATTTCTGATCCTCCTCTCCTATCGTATTACATGTAACATATCCCCTGCCCGCCGGCCGGCCTTACGGATTGCCTGGACTCCTGTTTGAAGGCCGTCGCCTCTTAGACGTCTCGGCCGGGTTTCACTTGATCGCGAATCGCCCCGCAGCTTTGCCCTCGACTTTTGGATGCGAGATCTGGTTCTCCGTCGCGGTTTCCATGAAATACGCATATCCATTTTCGATGTCGTCCCACATGACGTCAACATACCGCATCTCGCCGTTCTCCAAAGCGACCGTATTGATCGTATGCATTGTGCCGCGTGGGTCCCAGTATTCCAGCGATCCAACGTCCAAACCCACGTATCGTCCGAGGATCAGAAACATCGTCATGTATGCAGAGCAGACGCCCGTTCCGGAGGCTTCCATCCAGATTGCTCCATGCTCATTCTGATCATCTACGTGTCCGGGTGTGTACCGCCTAACCATGTAATCGTGGACAGCCCTTGCCTTGCCTGTAACGTCCATGCCTGCGGTCTGCGCTTTCAGGGTCTCTGCGGCTTGATAGATTGATTTCAGGCTCGTATAATTCCGTTCGTTGATGCCATCCGCATTGAGCGGAATTTTATTCAGTGAGCAGTAATAATATTTGTCTGTACCAAAGCTATAACCTTTTACCATGCCGTTCATCACAGCGAACTCACTGAGAAGCAGGTTCGGCTCATTGGCGTCAATGACGTAGATCAGGTCATTTTCTGCCCTGTTGTAATCCCAATCGTTAAAATGTTCGCCAAACACTCCAGTCATCATGGCGCTGTAGCAGCAGTCCCGTTCCCGCTCATCCTTAAAGTTCTCGGTTAAGGCAGTCGCGATTTCGGAGACTTCCTTAAAATAAACATTATTGTTGACATTTGCGGTGTATGCGTACGCGGGTTGTGGAACAGCCACAGCAACGGTTGCGGCGGTCAGCGCCGCAGATAAAAAACGGTTAATTTGCATCTTTGCGAATCTCATATGATTTCCTCCCTCTTTTTTAAATGTTGTCTTTCCTACTAACGGTATTATCGGACAAGAAATTGGATTTTCCACGGAAAAAAGTTAAATTTTTACAAAAAAAATGACCATCCAAAAGCTATGCATAATAATTCATAGAAAATGCAACGCTTCTGAATGATCAGTTTAGCGGCAGTATTTTATTTTTTTCCGTCCTTGTCCGACATTATTATCATATCATAAAACAGAATTTTTGTCAATATTTTTTTCGAAAATTTATTTATTAATTTTTCAATGTCATTAAAAAAATCTGCGGATAGCTATTTTTCAGAAATCAGGTATTTTCCAATCAAATTTTCAGCAGATAGCCGTCTTTACAAAAACATTGTCCTCACCGCAGATTGAGCCCTGCAGCTCATGTCCCTGCCACTCATAGGCCTCATTGAAGGCATTCTCTTTCTCTGCGCTCTCTGGATTCTTCTCCCATACCGCCTCTGCCTTGTTCGCCTTTTTTACCAGCGCCTTGCAGCTGTCCAGCAGCTTCAGCAATGCCCTGAGGTGTGGCTTCTTATCCGGATGCTCCCTGGTAATCAGGTTTCCTTTTTCGTCATGCTCCGGGCCTGAACCCGTCCAATCATATTGGCAATCCGGCCCGATTACTGAGCCTGTGAGGCTGTGGGTGGCTTATCCTCCTTGTATCCGTATTTCATCAATCTCTCCACCTTTGCAATGGCCTCCGCCATCTTTCCTATGTCT
>CANQGA010000259.1 GCA_947600145.1 uncultured Lachnospiraceae bacterium
CGCCCGGAGACGGCCCAGGGCATTTTCGTGAACTTTAAGAACGTCCAGAGGACGTCCCGCAAGAAGATCCCGTTCGGTATCGCCCAGATCGGCAAATCTTTCCGCAATGAGATCACGCCGGGCAATTTCACGTTCCGCACCAGAGAGTTCGAGCAGATGGAGCTGGAATTCTTCTGCGAGCCGGACACGGATCTGGAGTGGTTCGCCTACTGGAAGCAGTACTGCATCGACTGGCTGCAGACGCTGGGAATTAAGCCCGAGGAGATGCGGGTGCGCGACCACGATCCGGCGGAGCTGGCCTTCTACAGCAAGGCCACGTCCGACATCGAGTTTCTGTTCCCCTTCGGCTGGGGCGAGCTCTGGGGCATCGCGGACCGTACCAATTACGACCTGACCCGTCATCAGGAGACCTCCGGCCAGGATCTGACCTATTTTGACGACGCGAAGAATGAGAAATATATCCCCTTCGTCATCGAGCCGTCCCTGGGCGCCGACCGCGTGACGCTGGCGTTCCTCTGCGCCGCCTACGACGAGGAGGAGCTGGCCGAGGGCGACGTGCGGACAGTGCTGCATTTCCATCCGGCCATCGCTCCGGTGAAGGTGGGCGTGCTGCCGCTTTCCAAGAAGCTGAACGAGGGCGCGGAGAAGATCTACGCCGAGCTGTGCAAATATTTCAACTGCGAGTTCGACGACCGCGGCAACATCGGCAAGCGCTACCGCCGCCAGGATGAGATCGGCACGCCGTTCTGCGTGACTTACGATTTCGATTCCGAGAACGACCAGGCGGTGACGGTCCGCGACCGCGACACGATGGAGCAGGTGCGGGTGCCGATCGCGGAGCTGAAAGATTATCTGGAAGAGAGGATCCGGTTCTGAGCGGAATTGTGCATATAATTGCCCAAGGAAGATTTTTGTATGGCAGAGAGCAGTCAGCCGGGCCGCAGGGCCCTGCTGGTTCTCTGCCTTTTTGTTAGGGCTGTTTCTCTCTTAAGCTCGAGTTTGAGCGGAGATCGGGTGGATTGGAAAATCCGGTTGCCATACAGCCTGTCATATGATATACTTCTTTTATCAGTTCCGTTTTTCTGATCGTGATTCATGCGGACCACCGGGAACCGGTGCGTTCCTGCGGCAGCGGATCATTTGCTGATCCGCGTATCTGCCGCGGAAATTTCCGGGAGATCGAAGAGAGTTATCGAAGAAAAGGTATGCCATGTCACGGAGAGATTCTGTATTTTCGGCAAAAAAATCATGGAGAAGGTTTGCGCGCGGGGGCGTGTGGGACCGAAAGGTCCGGCGCGTCTGCATCGCGGCGCTTGCTCTGGAGGCTGCGGTACTGTTTTACCGGCACGGCGGTACGGATTTCTTCGCGCTGCGCGCGGAGAATGAGAGCAGCCAGTGGCTGAGCCCGGCGGGAGAGGAGAGTGCAGGCGGCGTCATGGAGGAGATCTTTGGTTTCCGGCTTCGGCTGCGGGATGGGGCCGTCGAGTTCTACCGGCAGGAGGAGACCGTCGGGGAGACGAAACCAGACGATAGTATGTAAACCGGCAGGAACTGTTTTTGACGGATATTCCGGAAGTACCTTGAAAGCATAATATGTTTACCCGGGCGGCCGGGGAGGCGTGCAGTCATCCGTTCCTTTATTTTGCGGAAAGGGTGATGCTTATGAGTACATATGAGGAGTTCATGGTCATTTTGACTGCAGCGCTGCTCATAGCAGCGATTTTGAATTATAGAAAATAAGCAAGCTGCCTCGTCTCTTGGCAGGAGAAGGCAGCTTGCTTATCAGTAACTGTTGAATCTGCGCCGGAGCGGATAGGCTTCATCTATCTCCCGGCTGTCCAGTTAAGTATATTATACACCATAAAGCGAAATAATTCAACCGGAAAAATCCGCCGAAACCTCTTGCTATAATCCATCCGATACGCTATAATGCTTCCATTGAGATTTCTGCTGCATCATACATATCATTTGCCGCGGGGACGCAGGCCGGCCGCAGCGGACGGATTCCCGTCCGGGCGAAGCAGACGGCGCGGGCCGCGGCGCACAAAAAGGACAGGTGGCTTACCCATGGAAAAGAGAGAACAGTTATACGAAGGCAAGGCAAAAAAGGTTTTCCTGACGGACGATCCGGATCTGCTGATCGTATCCTACAAGGACGACGCGACCGCGTTTGACGGCCAGAAGAAGGGCACGATCGTAGGCAAGGGCGCGATCAACAACCGCATGACCAATCATATTTTCAGGCTCCTGGAGAAGGAGGGCGTGCCGACCCATCTGGTAGAGGAATTAAACGACCGGGAGACGCTGGTGAAGAAGGTGGAGATCGTTCCGCTGGAGGTCATTATCCGCAATTTCTCCGCCGGAAGCTTTGCCAAGAAGCTGGGCATGGAGGAGGGCATCAAGCTGGCCTGCCCCACGCTGGAATTCAGCTATAAGAACGACGATCTGCACGATCCGTTCATCAACAGCTACTACGCGCTGGCCCTGAACCTGGCGACCCAGGAAGAGATCGACACGATCACGAAGTACGCGTTTACGGTCAATAAAGTGCTGCGGGAGTATTTCGCAGGTCTTGGCATCGAGCTGATCGATTTCAAGATCGAGTTCGGACGTTATCACGGGCAGATCATCCTGGCTGACGAGGTGTCCCCGGATACCTGCCGTCTCTGGGACAAGGAGACCCACGAGAAGCTGGACAAGGACCGTTTCCGCAGGGATCTGGGCAATGTGGAGGACGCGTATCAGGAAGTGTTCCGCAGGCTGGGAATCCAGTAGGAGTGTTTGACAGACCGGCGAAGGTGGTATCAGACCATGGAAATGGAAAATATCCGGAACTCGGACGATAAGCTGCACGAGGAGTGCGGCATCTTCGGAATGTATGATTTAGATGGTGGAGAAGTCGCCTCCACCATCTATTATGGTTTATTTGCCCTGCAGCACCGGGGGCAGGAGAGCTGCGGCATCGCGGTCAGCGATACGGAGGGTCCCAAACACGCGGTCCGGGTCCACAAGGGCATGGGACTGTGCAACGAGGTCTTCCTGCCGGAGACGCTGGAAGCGCTTCACGGCAATATCGGCGTGGGTCATGTGCGGTATTCCACGGCGGGCAGCAGCACCCGTGAGAACGCCCAGCCGCTGGCCCTGAACTATATCAAGGGAACCCTGGCCCTGGCCCACAACGGCAACCTGGTCAACGCGCCCCAGCTTCGGAGGGAGCTGGCCTATACCGGGGCCATTTTCCAGACGACCATCGATTCGGAGGTCATCGCCTACCTGATCGCACGGGCGAGGATCGATTCAAAGAACGTCCAGGAGGCGGTGGCGAAGGCAATGAAGAAGCTGTCCGGCGCTTATTCGCTGGTGATCATGAGCCCGCGGAAGCTGATCGGGGCCCGGGATCCCTTTGGATTCAAGCCGCTGTGCATCGGGAAGAAGGACGGGGCTTATATCCTGACCTCGGAGACCTGCGCCCTGGCCACGATCGGCGCGGAGTTCATCCGCGACGTGGAGCCCGGCGAGGTGGTATCGATCACAAAGGACGGCATCGAGTCGGACCGCAGCATGTGCTTTTCGGACGCGGGGCGGCAGGCGCGGTGCATCTTTGAGTATATTTATTTCGCGAGACCGGACACGGTCTTTGACGGCGTCAGCGTCTACCATTCCCGGATCTACGCGGGCCGGTGTCTGGCGAAGGATTCGCCGGTGGACGCGGACCTGGTGGTGGGTGTGCCGGAATCCGGCAACGCGGCGGCTCTTGGCTACGCACTGGAATCCGGGATCCCCTACGGAACGGCCTTTGTGAAGAATACTTACGTAGGCCGGACTTTTATCAAACCCAAGCAGAGCAACCGGGTGTCAGCGGTCCGCGTGAAGCTGAACGTGCTTAAGGAGGCCGTGGAGGGCAAGCGGGTCATCATGGTCGACGACT
>CANQGA010000260.1 GCA_947600145.1 uncultured Lachnospiraceae bacterium
GCTTCCGGCGACCACGAGTGGGAGAACCGGCTGGAGAACGGCGTCTGGACCTACAGCCTGGACGATATCTGGACGGGACTTCGTGACTGCTACAGCAAGCTGGCGGCGGACGTGAAGGCAAAATACGGCGTGAAGCTGACGAAGGTGGGGGCCATCGGCTTTTCTGCCATGATGCACGGCTACATGGCCTTTGACAAAGAGGGGAACCTTCTGACGCCGTTCCGCACCTGGCGCAACACCATTACCGGACCGTCGGCGGAGGCGCTGACGGAACTGTTCCATTACAATATTCCGCAGAGATGGAGCATTGCCCATCTGTACCAGTCCATCTTAAACGGCGAGGAGCATGTGAAGGACGTGGCGTTCTTTACGACGCTGGCAGGCTACATCCACTGGCAGCTGACCGGCGAGAAGGTGCTGGGCGTGGGAGACGCTTCGGGAATGTTCCCCATCGATCCGGAGACGAAGGATTATGATGAGAAAATGATCGCGAAGTTCGATGGTCTGGTGGCGGACAAGGGATATCCGTGGAAGCTTCGGGATATTCTGCCGAAGGCGCTGATGGCCGGGGAGCAGGCAGGCGTGCTGACGGCGGCGGGGGCCAGGCTTCTGGATGAGAGCGGGACCCTGGAGGCAGGGATCCCCATCTGCCCGCCGGAGGGCGACGCGGGAACCGGCATGGCGGCTACCAACAGCGTGGCAAAGCGGACCGGCAATGTGTCCGCGGGAACCTCCGTGTTCGCGATGGTGGTGCTGGAGAAGGAGCTTTCGAAGGTGTATCCGGAGATCGATCTGGTGACCACGCCGGACGGCAGCCTGGTGGGAATGGTTCACGCCAACAACTGCACGTCGGATCTGAACGCGTGGGTCGGGCTGTTTAAGGAGTTTGCGGACAGCATCGGCGTGAAGCTGGATATGAATACGCTGTTCGGGACGCTGTACAATAAGGCGCTGGAGGGAGATCCGGACTGCGGCGGGCTGCTGTCCTACGGGTTCTTCTCCGGGGAACATATCATGGGCGTCAGCGAGGGACGGCCGCTGTTCGTGCGCTCGCCGGAGAGCAATTTCAACCTGGCCAATTTCATGCGGGCCAATCTGTTCACGGCGCTGGGAGCGCTGAAGGTGGGCATGGATATCCTGCTGAAGGAAGAGCACGTGAAGATCGACTCGATCCTGGGGCACGGCGGTCTGTTTAAGACGAAGGGCGTGGGCCAGGGCTTCCTGGCGGCGGCCATCGATACGCCTGTGTCGGTGATGGAGACGGCCGGCGAGGGCGGCCCGTGGGGGATGGCGCTGCTGGCTTCGTATATGATCCATAAGGATATGGATGAGAGCCTGGGGCATTTCCTGGCGGAGAAGGTGTTCGCGGGGAATAAGGGCGAGGAGATGAAGCCGGATCCGCGGGCGGCGGAAGGATTTGAGAAGTTTACCGAGCGGTATAAGAAGGGGATCGGGATCGAGAAGGCGGCGCTTCAGTTCCTGGTCTGAGAAGGAGATGACAGAGAGATGCTTGAGCAGCTGAAGAAAGAAGTTTATGAGGCGAATATGCTGCTGCCGAAGTACGGCCTGGTGACGTTTACGTGGGGGAATGTGAGCGGGATCGACCGGGAGGCGGGGCTGTTCGTGATCAAACCCAGCGGGGTGGATTATGACAGGCTGACGCCGGAGGATATGGTGGTCGTGGATCTGGACGGGAAGAAGGTGGAGGGAAAGCTGAATCCTTCTTCGGATACGGCGACCCATGTGGTGCTGTATAACCGGTTCCCGAAGATCGGGGGCGTGGTGCATACGCATTCGCCGTGGGCGACCAGCTGGGCCCAGGCCGGGAGGGGGATCCCGTGCTATGGGACGACGCATGCGGATTATCTGTATGGGACGGTGCCCTGCGTGCGGAACCTGACGAAGGAGGAGATCGAGGAGGCTTACGAGCTGAATACCGGGATCCTGATCGCGGATCATTTCGAGGAAAACGGTCTGGATTATGAGGCGACGCCGGCGGTACTGTGCAAGAACCATGGGCCGTTTACGTGGGGGAAGGATGCCCACGAGGCGGTGCACAACGCGGTAGTGCTGGAGGAAGTGGCGAAGATGGCGGCGCGGTGCGAGTGGCTGAACCCGGAGGTGAAGCCGGCGCCGCAGGAGCTGCAGGACAAGCATTATTACCGGAAGCATGGGGCCAACGCCTATTACGGGCAGGGGAAGTAGGGCCGGCATGGTGCGCAGCGCGCAACTCCGCGGGAGATAACGCTGCGGTTAATAGGCGGAAATTAAGATTCGTTAATTGCATCTGAACGGATGACAAAAACAGAAAACTGGTATATAATCAAGGCTAAGAGTGGACTGCAGAGCGGCGTGTAGGTACGGCCCTGCTGCGGGTCCGCGGTGAAGCTGCAAACCCAGATCTGAGATATGAGAAGAGGAGATCACTGACTATGAAAACAGTACAGGAACAGGCAGTAAACGCGATCCGCGTGTTGTCGGCGGACGCGATCCAGAAGGCGAAATCGGGACATCCCGGGCTGCCGCTCGGTTCGGCGGCCGCGGCCTACGAGCTGTGGGCCAATCATATGAACCACAATCCGGCGGATCCGGACTGGCCCAACCGCGACCGGTTCGTGTTGTCCGGCGGCCACGGCTCCATGCTTTTGTATTCGCTTCTGCATCTGTACGGCTACGGGAATCTGTCGAAGGAAGATCTGATGAACTTCCGTCAGTTCGGTTCCCTGACGCCGGGACATCCGGAGTATAGACACACGGTGGGCGTCGAGGCGACGACCGGCCCGCTGGGACAGGGCATGGCGATGGCGGTCGGCATGGCGATGGCCGAGAAGCATCTGGCGGCGGTATTTAATAAGGACGAGTATCCGGTGGTGGATCATTATACCTTCGTGCTGGGCGGCGACGGCTGCATGATGGAGGGCATTTCCTCCGAAGCCTTCTCCCTGGCGGGGACGTTAAAGCTGGGCAAGCTGATCGTGCTCTACGATTCCAACAGCATTTCCATCGAGGGAAGCACCGACATCGCTTTCACGGAGAACGTGCAGGAGAGAATGGCGGCATTCGGGTTCCAGACCATTACCGTGGAGGACGGCAATGACCTGGAAGCCATCGGCGCGGCCATTGAGATGGCGAAGGCGGACCTTTCGAAGCCGTCCTTTATCACCGTGAAGACCCAGATCGGTTACGGCTGCCCGGCCAAGCAGGGCAAGGCCAGCGCCCACGGCGAGCCGCTGGGCGACGACAATATCCGGGAAATGAAGGAATTCCTGGAGTGGCCGTCTCAGGAGCCGTTCTATGTGCCGGATGAGGTCTATGCCCATTATCAGGCGCTGGCGGATGGCAAGGTGGACGCGGAGAACGCGTGGAACGTGATGTTTGCCGCCTACTGCCAGGAATATCCGGAGATGGAGAAGCTGTGGAATCAGTACCATGACGAGAAAGCCGCGGAGATCTTCCGGGACGACGCTGATTTCTGGAAGCAGTCCGAGAAGCCGGAGGCCACCCGGAATCTGTCCGGCAAGGTCATTAACTATATGAAAGATAAGCTGCCGAACCTGTTCGGCGGTTCCGCGGACCTGGCACCGTCCAACAAGACCAATATGTCCGGCGCCGGCGATTTCTCCGCCGCGACCCCGGAAGGCCGCAACCTTCATTTCGGTGTCCGCGAGCAGGCGATGGCCGCCATCGGCAACGGCCTGGCGCTGCACGGCGGCTTAAAGCCCTATGTGGCTACGTTCTTCGTGTTCAGTGATTACACGAAGCCCATGGCGAGACTTTCCGCGATCATGGGACTGCCGCTGACCTTTGTATTCAGCCATGACAGCATCGGCGTCGGCGAGGACGGCCCGACCCACGAGCCCATCGAGCAGCTGGCCATGCTGCGGGCGCTGCC
>CANQGA010000261.1 GCA_947600145.1 uncultured Lachnospiraceae bacterium
AATTATATTTCTTCTGCATATCCTTGATCAGTCCCAGGATCTGCGCCTGGCTCATCGATCCGAGGGCCCCGAAGGTGGACCCGCCGGAGCACATCCTGGTGCTGCGGGAGAGGGGAAAGGATCTGGTGGCGAAGGCCGCCGCGGAGGGGATGGTGGCCACCGGCACGGCGATGCCTGTATCGGAAGATGAGATGGCCGGCGATGCGGCGGGAATGCCTGTAACGGAAACACTGCAGCCCGGTGAGGCGGGAGCATCCGCGCCGCATACAGATGGAGATAAGGAGGTGACCGCCCGTGGCTGAGAAGACGCCTGATACGCGTAAGAAAATGCTTGAGGTGGATCACATCAGCGTCCATTTCGGCAGGAAGCGTCATCCGTTCGTGGCGGTTGACGATGTTTCGTTTGACATTTACCAGGGTGAGACCTTCGGGCTGGTCGGCGAGTCCGGTTCCGGCAAGACCACCATCGGCCGCGCCATCATCCGCGCCAACCCGCTGGCGTCCGGCGAGATCCGCCTGGACGGCAAGCGCATTTCCGGTCGGCTTTCCACGGCGGACGACCGCCAGGTGACCCGGGACGTGCAGATGATCTTCCAGGATCCGATGGATTCCTTAAATGAGCGCGCAAAGGTCGGCTATATCGTGGCCGAGGGCCTCTACGCCCCGGGCCGCCATGTGAGCGATGAGGAGAGGCGCAGACTGGTGGACAAGGCGCTTCTGGACGTGGGTCTTCTGCCTGAATTCTCCAGCCGGTTCCCCCACGAGTTCTCCGGCGGCCAGCGCCAGCGTATCGGCATCGCCCGCGCGCTGGTCCTGAGCCCGAAGTTCATTGTGGCCGATGAGCCGATCTCGGCGCTGGACGTGTCGATCCGCGCCCAGGTGTTAAACCTTCTGTCGGCGCTCCAGAAGGAGAGAGGGCTGACCTACCTGTTTATCGCCCACGATCTGTCGGTAGTGCGCTTCATCTGCGACCGCATCGCAGTCATCCATAAGGGCCATATCGTGGAGCTGGCCGAGAGCGAGCAGCTGTTCGCCCATCCGCTCCATCCGTATACCAGGTCGCTTCTGTCGGCGATCCCCCAGCCGGATCCGATCGTTGAGCGGAATAAGAAGCTCCTTGTCTACGATCCGTCCTGCCATGACTATTCGGTGGATAAGCCGGTCTGGGAGGAGATCGAGGAAGGGCATTTCATCCTGGGCAATCAGAAGGAACTGGCAGAGTACCGGAAAATGCTGGAGTCTGTGTAGAGAAAATCAGATCAAATACGGGCAGGGAGCCGCTGGCACTCTGCCCGCGTTTTTTGCATTATAACTTGACATCGAGTTGTGAAAGACAGATAATGATAGCAGAAAATTGCCTGCCGTCCGGCAGGCGGAAAGGCGGCGGTCATGCGCCTGACGGTAGGAAAGGATAAACAGTTTCAGCGGATCGGAGACGCCCTGCGCTATGCGGAAAGCCGCGGGACGGCCGCGGCGGACGGAAAGGCTCCGGAGATCGTGATCCATCTGGATCCGGGCGTTTACCATGAGAAGCTTCGGATCGGCATCCCCGGCCTCGTGCTGGAGGGAGAGGACGCAGCTTCGACGGTCGTCACCTACGACGACTTTGCCAATGATATGATGCCGGACGGCACCAGGAGGGGGACGTTTCGGAGCTACACGCTTTTGGCGGACGCGCCGGGGATCCGGCTTCTGGGCCTTACCATAGAGAACGCCGCCGGTTTCCGGGAAGGGGCGGGGCAGGCCATCGCCCTCTACGCGGAGGGAGAGGGGATCGAGGTGAGGAACTGCCGCCTGATAAGCGGCCAGGACACTTTGTTTACCGGACCGCTCCCGCCTAAGGAGATACAGCAGGGGGGATTTGTCGGGCCGAAGGAGTTCGCCCCGCGCGTCAACGGGAGACAGTACTATTTCGACTGCTATATCTGCGGACACGTGGATTTCATTTTCGGCAGCGCCACCGCGTATTTTGAAAACTGCGTGATAGAGTCGGTGCCCCGGCATACCGGCTATGTGACCGCGTCCTCGGCTCCGGAGGGCCAGAAATACGGCTACGTTTTTTCAAAGTGCCGGTTTATTTCCGAGGGGCCGGAGAAGAGCGTCTATCTGGGCCGGCCCTGGAGAAATTACGCCAGGGTGGTGATCCTGAACTCCTACCTGGGAGCCCATATCCGGCCGGAGGGCTGGCATGACTGGCAGAAGGAGGAGGCCCACACGACCGCGTTCTATGCCGAATACGGCAATTACGGGCCGGGCGCCGAGGGGCAGAGGGAAGACTGGACCCACCGGCTCACGGAGGCGGAAGCGGCGGAGTATACCCTGGAGAAGATCCGCGCTCAGCAGGCGTAAACAATATTATTTCAACAGGTGAAGAGAGAAACGATGAAAAAGATCATTTGGGTGGGAGATTCCACCGTGGCGTTCAACCAGATCGCGTCCTATCCCCAGACCGGGATCGGCCAGGAGTTCGGGAGATACATAAAAAGGGACTGGGTGGTCCTGGATTACGCGAAGAACGGAGAAAGCAGCAAGAGTTTCTACGACGGCGGGCTGTTTGGGCCCGCGGAGGAGGTCATGGAGGAGGGCGACCTTCTGCTGATCGAATTCGGACACAACGACGAGAAGCCGGACGAGAGACGCCGCACAGAACCGCGTTCCTCCTATCAGGAATACCTGATGAAATATATCCGGGCGGCCCGTGAAAAGAAGGCGTATCCGGTGCTGATCACGCCGCTGTCCAGAAGGCTTTTCAGGGAGGATGGGACGATCGAAAACAGCCACGGGGATTATCCGTCGGCGGTCATCGAGCTCGGAGAGAGGGAAGGAGTGCCGGTGGTGGATCTGACCGGGAGGAGCCGCGTTCTCTATGAGGCGGCCGGCGATACGGCAAGCCGGAAATGGTTTGTCTATGATCATAAGAATAACCGGCAGGACAACACCCACCTTCATTACGAGGGCGCGGTGCGGATGGCGGGCCTGGTGGCGGACGGCTTCCGGGATCTGGGAGGTATTTATAAGGATATCCTGGCGTAGTACGGCCGCGCCGGGATCATGATTTTACATTTTATCAAGGAGGCGGTACAGTGGAACAGAAAACAGTCAGGAAAATGTGGATCGCGGATCAGGGGGACGGCACCTACATAAATCCGATCCTTTATACGGATTATTCCGATCCGGACGCGATCCGTGTGGGGGACGATTTCTTCATGGTTGCTTCCAGCTTCTCCAACACGCCGTCGGTGCCGGTCCTGCACTCGAAGGATCTGGTGAACTGGAAGGTGATCAACTATGTGATGGACAGGCTGCCCTTCGCGCGGTACGATACGCCGCAGCACGGCTGCGGGGCCTGGGCGCCGGCCATCCGGTACCACGATGGACTTTACTATGTGTTCGTTCCGTTCCCGGACGAGGGGATCATGATGTGTACGGCGAAGGACCCCTGGGGCAAATGGGACGCGCCGCAGATGATCAAGGAGATCCGGGGCTGGATCGATCCCTGCCCGTTCTGGGACGACGACGGGACCATGTATATGGTCAACGGTTTCGCCAAGAGCCGGATCGGCTTCAAGAGCGCTTTGTATCTGTGCCCCCTCCGGGACGAGGGAAGGGGGCTTGAGGCCATGGTGGACGAGGGGGCCTTCGTCTACGACGGCCACGCCACCCAGCCTACGATCGAGGGGCCGAAGCTGTATAAGCGAGGCGGCTATTACTATATCTTCGCGCCGGCCGGCGGCGTAAAGACCGGCTGGCAGACTGTGCTGCGTTCTAAGAAGATCCTGGGGCCCTATGAGGAGAGGATCGTGATGCGGCAGGGAAATACGCCGGTGAACGGCCCGCACCAGGGCGCCTGGGTGGATACGCAGACCGGCGAG
>CANQGA010000262.1 GCA_947600145.1 uncultured Lachnospiraceae bacterium
CTACAGAAATCATCAATTAGTACGATGACGAGTTCTCTCATGATATTTTCAATGGTATCCATAATTTATAGTTATCGTTAAATGGTTGATGTTAACCGTTCGAAGAAGAAAAGGTATTCCTCCCCCTCTTTTACCCATTTTTTATCAATCATGAATAAACGACTAAACATTTTTTCATTTGCTTGCACAAAGGTCAAAGATTCTCGTTTTTTTATATACGCGGTATATAAAATGGCTCGTTATCATTTATCCTCCTTTCTGGGAAAGATTCTAAAAAATTGCTCCTCGAACAATGGCAGCCAGCGAATGTATCCTACCAGAGTCGGATGAACTGAATCGAACATACATAATTGAAATTCAAAAGGAGGCAATGACTGAAAACCTCCATCGCGGAAAATATCTACAACTCGAATCCCTTTATTATCAGCAATAGATCGCAAATAATCGCACATTTTTTTATATTTTTCGTTTCCAAAATAAGGACACGTGAAAAAAACGACCGGACAACACAGGGTATTACGTGCGTATTCGACAATAAAGAGAATTGCCTTCCCAATAGTATCTGCTCGTTCTCCCTCTATTGGATCCTTTGTAAGTGAGTCATTTGTTGATAACTGAACGACAAGAAGATCAACGTTAGAATCTTTTGTGTATTTCTCCAAACGGGAAATATATGAGTTCTCTCCTTTTTTTACCAATAACGTTCCATCCACAGCATCTTTTACCATAAAAAAATTCCACTTACGACACAGAATATCGGCAAACGATATCCCCAGACTACAGCGACCCCTTGTGACTGACTAACCTAAGAAGAGAATTTTTTTCCTCTTTAAAGGAGATTTCTGCACAGATCCCACGCAATTAAGATAACGAGAGTCATTCCCGATATGAAGACCTGGATCAGAGCAATACGAATGTGACGAAAGTATGAGAAATAGGAAGGAAAAGTACACCACCCATGCTGCAGCGCACATCCGCTTCGAACTATAACTTGAATTATTTTTCATTTTGTTGAAAGGAATTATGGGATGTCAATATATTCGTAGTTTTATTCATAATTTTTTGCTCAAAGTGAAGCTAAGATAAAATCTCTTTTCATTCTTGTTCAATCCCCTGTAATCACTGTATACCATTTATTGCCTCTGCAATGAGGAGTGTCCCACATAGGATTGCTGTATTGGTGGGTTTGAATATTTTGAAGGAGTAACCCAAATTAAGACTGTCTATCCAAGGCTTAATCCGAAAAAAATCATTGGCGTTGTGATATATGCTTACCAACAAAATTGGTTTCTGCGATTTGATGGTTTTCAGCGCCCCATGCAAGACCTTCTGCTCAAATCCTTCTACATCCAATTTTATCAGACCGACATTCAAATTATTCTCACGTACATATTGATCAATGGTGATGGCTTGAACCGTCTGAAACGCTTTACTCTTCGAAATACACCTCATGGAACTTGCCATCCCTTCCTTGCTAATTCTTTTTTCCCCCTTCTTTTCTCCTAAAGCCAACTTTTCCGGTATAATTCGGGAACTATCATTTAACTGGATAGTTCTCAGCAGACTATTGTAATTGTCGTCCTCTGGCTCAAAAGCATACACTTTTTGTGTCGTATATTCCTGCAGAAATAAAGCAGAGTCACCAATATATGCCCCGGCGTCAATAATGTCTTTATCCACCAATTTGTCCGGTGAATGAAGCAATTCCATACCGTACTTATCATAAAAAACGTCAATCTCAAAATTTCGTACGGGCAAAAGGTAGTGCTGATAGCAGTAACAATCGTTGCCAAATGACAGGATATTCTCAAAAAAATTTTGCTTAACATCAATCCATCTCTCTTTCTCCTCTTCTGTGAATAAGTCAAGGGGTATGTATTTTTTCTTCTCTACTAAATCCATCCGTGTCAAACATTTTGATAAAACATCAATCGATTTGGTATCAAGCCCCTGAATCAATGCTAACCAAGCCTCTTTTCGAGGCATTTTTCGATACTCCTTCATGAAGTTCTTGACGTAAAAGCTTTCAATTTTATTACTGTAAAGCATGTCTGAATTAATACAAGAGATCGGTGATATATTCGTTGAATTAGGTAGTAAGAGATAACTTCTTTTGTGAAGAAAAGATATTGCATTTAATCACTAGTTCAAAAATCGATGGACGGCGTCAATTTTGGCTATGTCCTACCACAGTGTTGATTTTGAAGAATCTTTCATGCAACCAGATTTAATGTGTTAGATTTGCTAAGACAACGGGTGAAGCCCGCACCCTCTACACTTTGGTCAACGAGCATCATCGGGTGCTTCTTGCTTATGTTCTCATGAGCGAAGATTCTTCATTCACTGTGCCTACGGCCATCCCTCCCTAAGCATCAGGTTCAGTTTCACTCTTTTCCAACAGCCGAGACACCCAGTAGGATGTCATAGCCTGCTTCAGGATCGGCATATTCGTGAATATATCCATATTCCCAAGACCTGTTTCCGATTCGGCCAAAGGGTGAATTGGTATTCCATAAATACGAATGCCATTTGATCTGTAATATGTTGTATATGAACGGACATCCTTGTCATAAGTAAAATAAAGAAAATCACAATGCTTATCCGTATATATCTGCCTAATTCTTTTTGAATAATCCAAAATTTCGCTTTCCGTTGGAGAAAATAGATTTGTTGCATGAACAAACAAAATATTCCTGCTCCTTTGGATCTTGGTAATAGTACTTCTTTTTAACCTTTCTAAAACGGGATAATAATGATTCAAGGACTCTTCAGGGGATAAGTCTTTGCCAAAAAGATGACGAATTCTTACATTGTTCGTTCTATCGGCAAAATACCAAGTTGCTTTGTCTCCTTCCTCTTCTAAAAAAAGATTTTCCTTCAAGCAAAAAGTCCGAAGATCACTCCTTAGTGCCTCATAAACAATCGGAAGACTTAACCCGCCCAAGCTATTAAAAATCAATAATTGAACAGGAAATATCTCCCGTAAAGCTCCATCCGTGTGACAGCGTTCACCAATCGGCAAAATGAGGTCGTAGAACATAAAAAATTCTTGTTATTATAATAATACGATTACGACATCCTCTAGTCTCTCTCAAAAAGGCGTACAGCTCTAATGCGTTCTTTATAAAACCTTCTTTTTTCTTTGTAATGTTTACGCCTCTTACCAAACGTAACTTTGGAAAGAATCTTGTAACGATAATATTTAATTTTTAATTTGAATTGCAATGCTAGTCCACATTTTGAAATATTTTTTCGATAATCCTGCCCGTAAGGAGAAAGCTTTAAATTCTCAAAGTATAGGTCAGTGAAGGGCTGAAATTTCTTTAATTCATCATATCCGTCAACATCCCACGGTTTATTGGGACTGTTGAAATGAACAATAACGGGATCATGCCTTGCGAACCACATATCGTTTTCATTGTACAGCGGCTTGGTAGTACATGTTCCTGGACGCCACAAATCAATTTGAGCGTTGTATACCGGAGCGATCCATACTACTCTATTGTTAAAAGTATAGTTAAGTA
Organism: uncultured Lachnospiraceae bacterium; assembly: GCA_947600145.1. Taxonomy (GTDB): domain Bacteria; phylum Bacillota; class Clostridia; order Lachnospirales; family Lachnospiraceae; genus UBA3402. Next base: position 3,525 of record CANQGA010000262.1, read on the forward strand.
CATCTTGGTCACCATAAACAGTTTTATCTATCAATTTGTCATTATTATCCAATAGGATTTTAGTCATGTTGTCTTCCACACATTTTCGATTATTCAGCAAAAGGACTCCGGCATTGAAAACCTTGGAAAGCTTGATTTTCATACCCTCTCCAACGTAGCGAAAGAACTCCTGAACAACAGCAGCGTAATTATCACCTAATTCAGTTTCCCAAAGTCCACACAAGGACTTTCTCACTACGATATCACAGTCTAAATACAGAACTTTCTCGTACTCTGGCTTCAGACGAGGAATAAAATAACGAAAATAGGTCTGTAATGGCACATGAGGACACCCCG
>CANQGA010000263.1 GCA_947600145.1 uncultured Lachnospiraceae bacterium
CGATGTTGGGCTTGCCGTTGGCCGTAGGCGGCCCGTCGTAGAAGGTGTAAGTCGGGCAGCCCGCCCGCACCTTCATGCTCTTCTCGAAGATGTCCTGATCCTTCCAGAACTTCTCCACTTCCTTCTCTCTCTCCACAAACTTCAGGTCCGTGGAAACTTTCGCATACTTTGGCATCTCTCAACCTCCAAACTGGTAACTGTGCGGCTCATGTCTGCTTCTCACCGACGCCAAAGCCCCACGGATGATCGTCCGGTTCTCCGGCGCCGAAGCAGTTTCAGACAATGAATAAATTAAGCCTTCATCCCCGGAAATGAGGACGAAGGCCAAAATGTACCTCGCTGTACCACCTATTACCATACTGACATATGCTTCCATATAACGGTGGAAACCGGCGGAGCCTACTGGGTCCGCCGCGCCGCTCGGGCCGCGGCAGGCTCTTCAGCCTGCGACTCGGGAGTGATCTTCGTCTCCTGTGCTACTGATACCGGTCTCGCACCCTCGCCGGCTCGCTGGGACGTTCCCACAGGGCTACTGTCTCCGTCTGTGTCTTTGGTCATTTAACATGTCTTACCCATTATAGACAGAGAACGCGGCCTTGTCAAGAAATATTTTCGGGCGCGGCGGCCGCCGCTATTTCAGCAGCCGGTCCAGGCGCCAGTTCAGTTCGCTCAGATCCCTCTCCACGATCTCATACACAAACACGTCCCCGTCCAGACCGTCCAGCGTTTCATCCAGCAGGTAATTGCAGTGGACAAACGTGCTTTCCCGGAAAGCTCTCAAAAGCCACGGCATCATATTCTCCCCGAAGGAATCCCGCACCATCAGAAGCGTCCTGCCGTCCGGCGCGCCGGGCGCCGAGCCGTAATACAGAAGCGGTTCCGGAGTCTCCTTGCACTCCACGTCGTCCAGATATCCGTTCACCGAAAGCCACCGGTCCTCCACTTCGGAATCCGGCAGATGGGCCATATCCGCCAGGTCGCCGCGCCAGACCTCATCCCCCTGCTCCAGCTCCATCTCCGCCAGGCTGACTTCTTTCATGTCCGGTTCCAGCTCACCCAGAAGAGCCTGCGTCCCAAGAAAGCCGCCCGCCCGGTTCCAGTGGGTATCCATCCTGTAATACAGCTGGCTTATCTCCTTTCCGCGGTTCAGCTCCTCCAGCGGATACACGACCTTAATATCCGAATTCGCGCGGATATACCGCGCCAGCTCCTCCGCCGCGCACGTCCCCGTCACGGACGCGTAAGCGTCCGGCAGATATTCCCGGTAGACCTGCTCTTTATTCGGCGCGATGAACAGCACGAAGCTTGCCGGATCGGAGACGAGCCGGCCGCGGGCCTCAAGGAGCTTGCCGAGGATCTCCTCCATCGTCTCCTCCGCGAATACGGGAAGCCCCAGCGCGTCACGGACGCTGTCGCCGCCCGCGTAGAAGAGCCATCCGTCCTTTCCCGGGATCACGTCCGCGTGGTCCACGCTGTGAAACAGCTTCCAGTTCGCCTCCGCGTACAGATTGAGCGTCTCGTACCGAAACGGCGCGTGATCATTGATATAGCTCTCGATCGCGGCCGGCGCTTCCTCATAATTCTCCGGCGTGATGTCCGGCCATGGCGCCAGCTCCCTCTTCTCCAGGTTCACCGTATCGCCGCCGGCCAGAAGGCCCGCCAGGTTCGGCAGGAGAAGGAGAAGGAAAAAACATATCACAAGCAGATGTTCCGTCTTGATCTTCATACGCGCCTCCCTCAGAACCGGAAATAGATAAACGGGTTATACGTGTTGCTGACGAGAAGCACGGTGCAGACCGCAAAAACCGCCGCCATCGCCGCGATTCCGGCAAAAGTTACGGCATCCTCCCGGTAAAGAGCTTCCTTAAGCTTCGGGCAGAGCCTCTGAACCGGCCCGCAAAGCGCGATCCCCAGGATCAAAAGCGTCCATACCCGCCGGTCCGCGAACATGGCGACCGTCAGGACTCCTCCCTTTCCCAGAAACATCACTTGCCACAGCCGGAGAAGCTCTCCCATGTCTTCGATGCGGAACAGGCTCCATCCGACGAGCACCACCGCCAGCGTGTAGACATGGTTCAGCGCCGGCCACGGGTTTTTCTCAAGCCACCTGCCGAGGAAAGCGCGCTCCAGCACCAGAAACACGCCGTAATAGACGCCCCACAGGACGAAATTCATACCCGCGCCGTGCCAGAGCCCGGTTACCAGGAACACAATGAACAGGTTAACATAAGTTCTCATTTTCCCTTTTCGGTTTCCGCCCAACGGAATATAGACGTACTGCTTAAACCAGTTCGACAGGGAAATATGCCACCGCCGCCAGAACTCCCTGACAGAAGCGGACAGATACGGGTAGCGGAAATTCTCCATGAAATCGAAACCGAACATCTTTCCCAGGCCGATGGCCATATCCGAATACCCGGAAAAATCATAGTAGATCTGCAGCGCGTACAGGAGCATGACGAACCACGCCAGGCCGGTCCCGATCAGAGGACGGCTGGCGTCGCCGAGGGCCCGGTCCACGACGGCAGCGAACGCGTTGGCGAAGATCACCTTCTTGCCCAGGCCGTAAGTGAAGCGCCGGATCCCGTATGCGGTCTTCGCCCAGGAAAGCTGCCGATGCTCAAGCTGTTCCGACACATCGTGATACTGCACGATAGGTCCCGCGATCAGCTGCGGGAAGAAACTGATATAGAGGGCCAGCTTCAGCGGACCCCTCTGGACGTCGATCTCCCCCCGGTAGACGTCGATCACGTAGGAAAGGGCCTGGAACGTATAAAATGAGATGCCGATGGGCAGCGCGATATCACGAAGCGCCACCGGATTCCCCGGAAGGAGGCGGTTCGCCAGCTCCGCCAGGAAATTAAAGTATTTAAAATATCCCAGAACCGCCAGGTTCGCCAGGACGCAGACGACCAGGACCGCCTTCCCGCGATACCGCGACACCGCCAGCCCGCACGCGTAATTCAGCGCGATGGAAGCCGCCATCAGGAAAATGTACTTCGGCTCGCCCCACGCGTAGAAGATCAGGCTGGCCGCCAGCAGAAGAAGATTCGCCGCGGTCCGGCGGCGCCGCAGCAGGTAATAAAGCGCGGCGCAGGCCGGCAGGAAATACCACAGAAAAACCAGGGAGCTAAACAGCATCGGTATGGTCTCCTTCCGCTTCAATTCCCAGATACCTGCCCAGCGTCAGGAATTCGTCCTCATTGATACAATTGGCAGGGCTCCCGCCGCGGATCGCCCTAAGGCACTCCGCGTAATCCATCCAGGCCACCGACTCCACCTCCGACTCCTGCAGCGTCAGCGCCGCGGCGTCCACCGGCTTCCTGTATACATACATCCGGGACAGCTCCGCGTCGCGGAACGGTTTCTCGTAAAATTCCGCCTCCGCGTAAACCTTATGGAACCCGGCGGGCTCCAGTTCCTCCGGCGCGGCCGTGATCCCGAGCTCCTCTTTAAGCTCCCGGACCGCGGTCGTCAGGTAATCATCCCCCGCCGCCACATGTCCCGCCGAAGAAATGTCATAGCAGCCGGGATACGAATCCTTGCGCGCGCTGCGCTTCTGCAGAAGAACGTCAAAGCCGCTCTTTAAATTGGGCCGCACGATCCAGATATGCGCCGTCGGATGAAGGCTCCCCTCACGGTGCGCTACGCCCCGCTCCCGGACGATGCCGCTCTTCGTGCCGTCTTCATTCAGGATATCAAACAGCTCCATCGGGCTGCCGTTTAACGCCGCGCTCACCAGCTTTCCGCCGCCGTCGTAGACCAGCTTCAGAGAAAAGAACGGCGCGCCCTCGTCGAGCAGCCGGAAG
>CANQGA010000264.1 GCA_947600145.1 uncultured Lachnospiraceae bacterium
GTGCGGTTGCGGACGGCCCGCGCCAGCTGCATCCGCTGGCGCTCCCCGGTGGAAAGCGTGGACGCCTCCCGGTCCAGGGTCAGATAGGAAAGGCCCAGATCCATAAGCCGCTTCGCGGCGTGCAGGAAGGACTCGCAGATGCTCTCCGCCATGGGCCGCATTTCCTCCGGCAGGGAAGCCGGAACGCCTTCCACCCACGTGACCAGGTCCGAAAGCGTCATCTGACACGCCTCCGCAAGCGAGATCCCGCGAAGCTTCGGGGCCCTGGCCGCGTCCGACAGACGGCTCCCGCCGCATTCCGGGCAGGGACCGACTTTCAGGAATTTCTCCACGCGCTTCATCCCCTTCTCGTCCTTCACATGGGAAAGCGCGTTCTCCACCGTATAAACCGCGTTGAAATAGGTAAAATCCATTTCCCCGGCGGTATTGGTCTTCTCATTATGATAAAGCAGATGATACTTCTTCGCGGGGCCGTGGAACACCAGATCCTTCTCACGCTCCGTCAGATCCTTAAACGGCACATCCGTGCGCACGCCCACATGATCCCTGGCAATGTCCTTCATTAACGACCACATGAGCGCCTGCCACGGCGCCACCGCCCCCTCATCGATCGTGAGGGAATCGTCCGGCACCAGCGTGGATTCGTCCACGGTCCGCACCGTCCCGGTTCCGTCGCAATGGCGGCAGGCCCCGGTAGAGTTAAACGAAAGCTCCTCCGCCCCCGGCGCGTAAAAATGTGACCCGCAGTCCGGACAGACCAGCTCCCGGCCGGCGGCCACATTCAGGGACGGCGGCAGATAATGACCGTTGGGACAGCGGTGGGACGCCAGACGGGAGTACATCAGCCGCAGGCTGTTTAAAAGCTCCGTCCCTGTCCCGAAGGTACTCCGGATCCCGGGAACCCCCGGTCTCTGACGCAGGGCAAGGGAAGCCGGAACATGGAGGATCTCGTCGACCTGGGCCTTCTCCGCCTGCGTCATGCGCCGCCTTGTATAGGTGGAGAGCGACTCCAGATAGCGCCTCGATCCCTCCGCGTACAGCACTCCCAGCGCCAGCGACGACTTCCCCGACCCGGAGACGCCGGCGATCCCGACGATCCGGTTCAGGGGGATATCCACGTTGATATTCTTCAGGTTATGCACCCGCGCTCTCCGCACCTCTATGTGGGTGGGCGCTTTGATCTTTTCCATAGCTCTGATCCTTTACACATTGTACTCTTTCATTCCATCACCCTGTGACCGCGGGCCGCGGGATCCCGGTCCGGCCGCGGGAACTCTCTCAGCCTTCGGCCGCGTCGGCCGGTATCAGGACGAAGCGGGATCCGGCTCAGCCGCGGGAACATTTCTCCGCGTCGATGGCCAGCGCCAGCATCAGGGCGCACAGCGCGTCCGCCGGGTCGCGCACGTCGATCACATACGTATCCGTCAGGTGCAGAAGCTCCTTCGAAATCGAGGCCACCTGCTGCCCCGCGGCATCGACGATCCTGTAATCCCACTCGAGGAAATCCCCGTCCACATGCCACCCGTTGCATTCAATATTGTAATGCGGCGTAAAGAAAGAAAACTCCTTGCTGATACAGCCCACATACCGCGTCCCCAGATACATCTCGAACTTCGGAAGGAACGTCAGGACCCGCTCCTGCACGGTACCGGCCTCTGTTCCCTGCGCGTCGAATATCTTCAGGCAATGGCCCCAGGAGAGCTGTCCCTTCACCACATACACGGTCTCGCCCGCCTCATTATAAATATCATACGAATCGAACCAGGAAAAGAACCTTTGCCTAAACAGAAGCCGCATCCGCCAACCCTCCTCGCAAAACAATGATCTGCAGGACCCGGCATGAAACCGCAGGGCCGCACACTGTCATTATACGGGATTCCGCCGAAGATGGCAAGCCATATAAAAAACATAAACGGCGGAGAAAAATCTCCCCTCTGGCAGAATCCGCGGACAGTTTCCCCGAATATAGTATTAGGAAGAACTATCTCAGGAGAAATCCCATGAGCCGATTCGCTTCTATCAACGGCATCGTGGTCAGCCTGGCCGGCCGGCCGGATGACCGGACCGTCAGCTCCCCATGCGCCCTGACCCTGACCATTCAGGATTACTACGGCAATCAGAACACTGTCATACTGGAACCCACCACATATGTACTGAACCAGGCGCCCATCCGCTAGGGCGATGTGATCATCGTATTTTACGATACCACGGCGTCCATGCCCCCGGCCTCCCCTCCGCTCTGCCGGGCCGCTGCCGTCGTAAAGCCAGCATACGCCCAGAGCGCCTGTCTTGACTTCTTTGACCAGGATCTTCTGAGCAGCGACGGCCTGTTGAAGGTAGAGCTTTCGAACCTGACGGAGACCCGGACCCAGAACGGGCAGCTCTTCGACGGGACGCTGGGCGGAAGGCTGCTTTTGGTCCTCTTCGGCTCCGTCACGCGCAGTATTCCGGCCCAGACGACGGCGGAATCGATCACCGTATTCTGCAGCTGAAACCGTCTCCGCGCGGATATTTTCTCCATACCGTCAAAAAACACGCGCCGGGAACTGTCCCGACGCGTATCTCAATGTGATAGCGATATCGTATCTGTCTCCGACTCTGATTATTCCTCGTCACTGTCGTAGCTGTCGTCCCGGTCTCTGCGGTCGCGGTCTCTGCCGCCGCGTCCGCGGTCGCCTCTTCCGCCGCGGTCTCCGCGTCCTCCGCGGTCGCCTCTTCCGCCGCGGTCACTGCTCTCGACCACCGGTACGTCGCCGGTCATCTCGCTGGGCTTCATCGTCAGGTTGATGCGGCCCATCTTGTCGATCTCGATGACGCGCACGGTCACCTCGTCGCCGATGTTTACCACATCCTCGACCCGGGCCACGCGCTTCTCGGACAGTCTGGAGATATGGACCATGCCATCCTTATTCGGGGCCAGCTCAACGAAAGCGCCGAAGTTCATGATCCGCGCCACCTTTCCGGTGATCACCTGGCCGACCTCCACATCATTGACGATGCTCTCGATGATGCTGATGGCCTTCTTGATCATGTCCGCGTCCACGCCGCAGACGGAAACGCTGCCGTCGTCCTCGATGTCGATCTTCACGCCGGTCTCCTCGATGATCTTGTTGATCACCTTGCCCTGCTTGCCGACCACGTCGCCGATCTTCTGCGGATCGATCATGATCTGCTCGATCTTCGGAGCGTACGGGCTCAGCTCAGGCCTGGGCTCGGAGATCTCCGGCCTCATGCAGGTATCCATGATGAACAGCCTGGCCTCACGGCAGCGGGCGATGGCGCCCTCAACGATGGGCCTCGTCAGGCCGTGGATCTTGATATCCATCTGGATCGCGGTGATGCCGTCCACGGTACCGGTCACCTTGAAGTCCATATCGCCGAAGAAATCCTCAAGTCCCTGGATATCGGTCAGCAGCACGAAATCGTCGTCGGTCTCGCCGGTCACCAGACCGCAGGAGATACCGGCTACCATCTTCTTGATCGGCACGCCGGCCGCCATTAAGGACATGCAGGACGCGCAGGTGGAAGCCATGGAGGTGGAACCGTTGGACTCAAAGGTCTCCGATACGGTACGGATCGCGTAGGGGAACTCCTCCGTGCTGGGAAGCACCGGAAGCAGCGCCCTCTCCGCCAGCGCGCCGTGGCCGATCTCGCGGCGGCCCGGTCCGCGGCTGGGCTTGGTCTCGCCTACCGAGTAGGACGGGAAATTATAATGATGCATATAGCGCTTGCTGACTTCATTCTCATCCAGGCCGTCCAGCTTCTGGGCGTCGGACAGCGG
>CANQGA010000265.1 GCA_947600145.1 uncultured Lachnospiraceae bacterium
TCATAAGTGCTATACTGTTATACATATCAGAATAACAGTTAAAACAGCGGAGGTACAAATGTGAAACTGATCATTTCCAATGTATCCGGTGTGCCGATCTACGAGCAGATCAAGCAGCAGGTGAAGTCGGCGATCCTGTCGGGAGAGCTTCAGGAGGATGAGCCGCTCCCGTCGCTTCGGACGCTGGCCAGGGATCTTAAGATCAGCGTCCTGACCGTGACAAGGGCGTACACCGAACTGGAGCAGGAGGGATTCGTCCGGAATATCCAGGGGCGCGGTTGCTTCGTGATGGGGCGCGGCTCCGAGCTGATCCGGGAGCAGCTGATCTGCAAGGCGGAGGCAGGGCTTGCCGAGGCAGTCCGGGCGGCGCGGATGGCGGAGCTGCCGGCGCAGGAACTGCACCGTCTTCTGGACATTTTATGGGAGGAGAACGAGAATGGATAATGTGTTGGAGGTAAGACATCTGTCGAGATCATTTCCGGGCTTTCAGCTTAAGGATATCAGTTTTACGCTGCCGAAGGGCTATATCATGGGTCTCATCGGGCCCAACGGCTCCGGTAAGACGACGACGATCAAGCTAATCCTAAACATGCTTAAGCGCGGCGGCGGAGAGGTCAGGATCCTGGGGATGGACAATATTGCCGAGGAAAAGGCGGCGAAGGCGGAACTGGCGGCTGTCTTCGATACCAATTATTTCTGCGAGGCGTGGACCGCCGCGCAGACGGAGACGGCAGTATCGGGCTTCTATGAGAAATGGGATACGGACCGGTTCCACCAGCTGCTGGAGCGGTTCCGTATCGATCCGGCGAAGAAGGTGAAGGAGCTTTCCAGAGGGATGCAGATGAAGCTGATGCTGGCCTGCGCGTTCTCCTACGGGGCGAAGCTCCTGATCCTGGACGAACCGACCAGCGGTCTGGATCCGGTGTCCCGCGACGAGCTTCTGACTATTCTGTCCGGGTACATCGAGGACGGGGAGCACAGCGTCCTGTTCTCGACCCATATCACCGGCGATCTGGAGCGGGCGGCGGATTATATTACTTACATCAACCGGGGCAGTCTGTTCTTCACCGGTGGGAAGGATGAATTTGTGGACAGTTTCCGGATCGTGAAGGGCGGGCCGGAGGATCTGACGGAGGAGATAAAGGCGCGGCTGATCGGCCTTCGGACGCACCCGACAGGGTTTGAGGCGCTGGTGCGGACGGAGGAGCTGGAGAGGCTGAGACATGCGAGCGGCAAAGCGGCTGAAAATCGCAGCGTCCAGAGCAACGGAGACAGTGAGACAGTGCGCTTCCCGGCTTATACCAGTGTGCTGAAGAAACCGTCGCCGGTGGACGGCTGGAGTGTGGAACCGGCCACGATCGATGAGATCGTAGTGTTTACCTCGAAAACCCCGGATGACAATGGGGAATGAATCCGTTGGCGGAATCGATCCGCGGGAACGGATTTCCGGATATTTGCAGACCCCGCAGGAACCTTATAGGGAGAAAGGAAGATACGATGAACGAGACACTGAAAGCCGCACGGCTTGATTTTGCTTTGCTGCGGCCGTATTGGAAGACTCTTTGCTTTGTCATTCTGATGCCGGTTATTTACACGGGCGTCGCCTGCTCGCTTTCGGCGGGGATCTCATTTGAAATGTGCATGCTGGGGATCACCGCATCCTACACCTTTGCTATTTCGGAAAAGAACGGCATGGAGCGGCTGTATGGCGTTCTGCCGGTCTCCAGGAGGCACCTGGTCTTTGGCAAATACCTTTTGATCTGCGCGACAGGACTTCTGGCCCTCGGTATCTCGCTGGTCACCCACACAGCCGTGCTGAAAGCGCTGGGCGAGACCGTGCATGCCTGGGAGATCGCCGTGAGCACCGTGCTGGGATTCTTTGTGTATACCTTTTATGTGGTGTTTCAGCTGCCGGGATATTATAAGTTCGGCGCGGTGGGCGGGAAAATGTTTCAGTTCATTCCCGTGACGGGGTATCTCCTCACGCTGGTCCTGCTTCCCCGCGTCGATCTGAACAGCCCGGTACTGGCGGCGGTGCTGGGGCGTCCGGGAATGCTGGCCGGCGCGGTGCTGCTGTGGTGCGCGGCGGCGTATGGGATCTCGATCGTGGTGTCGGTCAGGATCGTGAAGAATAAGGAAGTATAAGGGCGGAAGCCTCCTCCGCGCCAAAGAACATCACATCGTAAACCGGCAGATATGTGATCTTCCCGTTTGTCCGGATCTCTCGCGCATTGGACAGGACAAAAGCTTTTTTGACATGATAATCGTCGTTCTTCACGAACGTATTCAGCGCGCTGTGGACCGTGTAATCCTTGCCGGATTTCACTTCGATGGGAACGGCGGACAGGCTCTCGTAATGATCGATCAGAAAATCGACCTCGCCTTTGCTGCGGTTATCGTAATAATAGAGCTTGTAACCATGCGCGATAAGCTCGCTGGCGACTACACTTTCGTATACAGAGCCTAAATTGATGCTTTCCTCATCGTCCAGGATCGCCCGTATATTGCTGCCGTACAAAATTGACGTGAGAATGCCTACGTCGTTCAGATACAACTTCAGCAGATTCTTGCCGGAGGATTCGATCAATGGGAAAACCGGCGTGGAGATGGCCTGCACATTTAATGTGATGCCGGAACTGATCAGGTATTCAAACTCGTCCTCATAGTTGGAAAATGTGCTCCCTTTCCTGCCCTCTATCCGCTGTGCAACCACGCGTTTCTTTTTGTTTTCCAGGTTGGATGGGATCTGATCGTAGATCCGGCGGATCTTCAGCTTGCGGTCTGCGTCATACTTGGAAGCATCCGAGGCATAATAATCATGGATCTCGCGCTGAATTTCGCGTACAGCCTGAATATTCATCGTTTCCAGATAGGCATTGACCGCGGCCGGCAGGCCGCCGACCAAAAGGTAACGCTTGAAAAGGCCCATCATCTTACCGTGCATTGCCTCATCCAGCGATTCCTGCGCCTCGTACTTTTTCTGCAGCGCGTGGACGGCAAACTCGTTCATACCGTTGGCGTAAAGAAATTCTTCAAAATCCAGCGGGAACATACGAACTTTACGGATGCTGCCCATAGGAATGGAAGTCGTTTCCGAAAGCGTCACGCCAAGCAAAGAGCCGCTGGCGATATAGGTAAAACGATGGTCGTCGCGGAGGAATTTCAACAGCGTAAGAAGATGAGGGTAGGCCTGAATCTCATCGATGAAAATCAATGTGTCTTCAGCCTTCCCCATCTTATTGCCGCAGGTCATGCTGACACGGAGATAGAAATCTTCTACCGTCGCGGCGCTTTCAAACAGCTTGCTGCCAACGGAATCTTCCAGCATATTGATTTCAATGAAATTGGGAAACAGTTTCTTCCCCACATATCGGATAATATACGTTTTTCCGACCTGACGGGCGCCGTCGATCAGTAAAATGCGGTCAGAGTCGGAACGGAAATGTTGCTCAATCAGGTCTGCAATTTTTCGTTTCAGCATGGCGGATCACCTCGTGAAAACTTTTCAAATATATTATACCCAATTTTTAGCAACTTTTCAATGCGAAAGACAGTTTTAAAATTAAACTTTTCAAAAATTATTGAGTTGCCTGGTCTTCACATTTCATTTTTTATCAAACTATCAGAATAGTATTGACAAGACTGCACTATTGTGGTAGTATAGACATACAAACTACTCGAATAGTGCAAAAGAAAGGATCTGATCGTATGGCGGTGAAGCTCTTTGATTCAGAGCTGAAGGTCATGAGCGTCTTATGGAATAAGG
>CANQGA010000266.1 GCA_947600145.1 uncultured Lachnospiraceae bacterium
CCTTTACGCGAACACGGGGCTTTATAATCGCACGATCCTGCTGTCCTGCGCTCTCCACAGCGCCGTCATGCAGTGCACCGAGCTTCTGCAGGGCGCGCTGTGGTTCTTGCCCGCCTGGCTGTTATCGTCCGCAGGATTCGGCGGTATCATCTGGTTCGGACGGACTGCCGCGCGGCGTCTCGGCCGCGCCTGGATCGAACCTGCAGCCGTCGCGTGCGGCGTTCTGGCCGCCGGAATTACAGGCCTCTTTCTCTATGACCGGCAGTGCGCCCTGCCCTACAACATGCACTGCTCGATCCTTGTAATCCCCTTATATTACGCGGCCTGGATGATGCGGCGGCACCTTCCCTCCTTCCGCAGCTTCACCACCTGGTACGGTGCCCTGATCAGCGCCGTTCTTCTGCATCTGGTCAATATAAAGCTCCGCATTTATATCGACATCAGCGCGATGGCCATTCCGGGCATCCTGTTTTATCCGATCGCTCTGCTCGGCATCTATCTCGTGCTGTCATTATCATCCCTTGCCGAACGGATCCCGGGGATCTCCAGGGCGCTTTCGTTTCTCGGAAGGCACTCTCTCGATATCATGGCGCTGCATTTCCTCGTATTCAAACTGATCGATCTGGCTTACTCCCAGATCCCCTCCGTTTCCGTGACGGCGGAAAATCTGGCCGGCTTCCCCGTCGGATTCCGCGGGAAACTGGAACCGGTCTATCTGCTGCTCGGCGTGCTGCTTCCCGCGCTGGCCGGATGGGGCGTAGACCGGGCCGTACATTTTCTTCTGCCTCAAAAGCAATGACACAGATTTCTTTTTTCCTCATCCAAGATCCACCCGCTCATAGATCGCCACAGACGCCCCGACCGACACGGCAAGAACCGCAATTCCCGCCGCCAGGAGTCCAACCGCCAGCGCCGCCGGCGCCGTACCCTGAAGCACTTCGGCCGCGCCGTTAAATAGTCCGGAAAATGCCTGAAGCACGCCTGCTCTCACCGATTCCGCCACAACGGCGCGCCCGATGCTTATCAGCATCGGCGCCCCGCAGACAAGCACCAGATAAGCGGCCATGATCAGATATCTGGCCTTCTCATAGCCGAACCGGAACTGGAGCGGCATGTAGATGCCGACAACCACCGCCAGGATCAAAAATCCCATGATTGCTATTCCCAGCGTCATCCCGCCGATCTGCGGTTTCAGGAGACTCATGCCCCAGAACGCGGCGCAGCTGAAACCGTACGGCAGGAAAATAATCACGTATTTGGACAGCACCATCATCCTGCGGGAATACGGCGCTGCGCACAGAAGCGACGCCGCCCGCGGATACTTCACTTCCTTCGCTCCCGTCGCGATCAGGACGATATAGGCCGTCGCCGAAACGATAATGAAAAAGCCTGTCGGCCCCACGAACGAGGTATTCATCGTCATCATATACGGAACCGCCAGATTGAACGCGATCAGCAGCACCACGTACCGCCGGATCAGCAGAAGATCCTTTTTTATCAATGCAAGAAACATAAATCGCTCTCTCCCTTCTTATCATTTCTTCCAGGCTTTGTATAACGCGTTCACAACTGGGATCAAAACACAGACAGCTACAAGCCAATCAGGTAAATGCGGCATGGGTTCTTTCCTCCTTTGGCGCCATTATCTCAGATTCGCCAGCATAATATCTTCCACCGCGGCCCGCTCCGAGAGCACGCCCGGCATCAGCTTCATGACCCGGTCCGCTTCTTTCGTGATGCCGGTGAAGCCGAAGGTGTTCTCATCCAGTTTCAGGAACAGTTTCCGCGTCTCCTCACTTAACATCACCGGATCCCCCTTTATGATGCGGTAGGAATCCATCAGCGCGTCCTTCTCCTCCTGAAACGCGATCCGTCCCCGATCGATCATAACCAGCATATCGGCCACCTTATCCAGATCCGACGTGATATGGGTGGAAAACAGCACTCCCTTCCCGCCCTGTTCCATATAATCCGTCAGCACATGGAGAAATTCCGCCCGGATCAGCGGATCCAGCCCGCTGGTGGGTTCGTCCATCAGAAGCAGCTCCGCCTTATGGGAAAGAGCCAGCGCCAGCGCGAACTTCATCCGCATTCCCTTGGACAGCTCGCTGATCTTCTGCCGCGGCGAAAGCTCAAACCGATCCAGCCAGCCTGCGAAATCCGATTCCGACCAGGAACTGTAAGCGGCCGCCAGCACATTTTTCATTTCCTTAAGCGTCAGCTCCATGTAAAACTGTCCGTCGTCGAAGACCACGCCGATCCGGTCCTTGATCTCCCTTTCGTTCGCTGCCATATTCAGACCGAAGACGCGGATCTGCCCGGCCGACGGTCGCACCAGGCCCAGGATCGATTTCAGGGTCGTGGTCTTGCCAGCGCCGTTGACGCCGATAAAGCCGGCGATACAGCCCTCCGGCACGGAAAATGTAATATCCTTCAGCGCAAAATCCCGGTAGGATTTGCACAGTCCGGTCACTTCCAGAATGTTCATGATACGCCTCCTTTTCTACGCCCTCTTTTTCTAAGGTATCGGCACGACAGCTCCGCTGTCCTGCCACGTCATCGGGCGCATTCCGAATCACGCTTCGCGCGATACGCCCTCCTTTTCTAAGGTGTCGGCACGACAGCTCCGCTGTCCTGCCACGTCGTCGGGCAGATTCCAGTCACGCTTCGCGTGAGCTGCCCTCCTTTTCTAAGGTATCGGCACGACGGCTCCGCCGTCCTGCCACGTCGTCGGGCGCATTCCGAATCACGCTTCGCGTGATGCGCCCTCCTTTTCTAAGGTGTCGGCACGACAGCTCCGCTGTCCTGCCACGTCGTCGGGCAGATTCCAGTCACGCTTCGCGTGAGCTGCCCTCCTCAAATAAGATCTCGAGCATCTGCCAGAGTTCTTCTTTACTGATGTCTAAGGATTTCGCAGTGGCGATCATGTCCGCCATCTTCTCCTCCACCTCTCTGCGGCGGGAATCGCGCAGAAGCTCTACGTTCCCCACATTGACAAAGGTTCCGATCCCCACCTGGCTTACGACAAAGCCCTCCTGCTCCAGATCGTCATACACCCGCCGGATCGTCAGGACGCTGACCCGAAGCTCGTTGGCAAAGGTGCGGATGGACGGCAGCATATCCCCCTGTTTGAGCTCCTGCCTGAGGATCGCGTCCTTCAGCTGATCCTTGATCTGCTGGTACAACGGGACATCGGAATTGTTTGATATCAGGATCTTCAAACCGCTTCTCCTCTCTAGTGTGATGTGTTTATATGCACACTATACTCTCTTTCTCGTCCTATGTCAACCGGAAAATGAAAATCTTTCTGCAATTATTCGGACAAGGCTCGGTTTTAGTCAAAATACAAGCAGGGCATCACTGGTGCCCTGCTTGCATGGAAATACGAGCAGGACGTCACCAGCGCCCCGCTTACTGACGTAATAAAGCGCCCGTCTCCGCTGCGGCTGACACGTCCCAGCCGCAGAAAACAGGCGCTTGCTTTACGTCTGTATGCAAAAAACGCGCCAGTGACGCGCTTTTTGTATCCATCTTCCTAATTCTTCGCGCAAATATACCCCTGCGCCGTCAGAAGCTCCGCGCACAGCACACCGCCGCCGGCAGCGCCGCGCACCGTGTTGTGCGACAGCCCGACAAACTTGTAATCATAGACGGCGTCCTCGCGGAGACGCCCCACGGAGATCCCCATTCCGTTCTCGTAATCCACGTCCAGCGTCACCTGGGGCCTGTTG
>CANQGA010000267.1 GCA_947600145.1 uncultured Lachnospiraceae bacterium
GTGATCGCGTGCCCCACGATATGCCAGTGGACCATGTCCCTGGAATGGGAAATGGGGATGGCCGGGAAATACTGAAAGCTGGAATTGACCATATAGTAGTCGTCCCCGACGCGGATCACCGACGGATCCGGAAAAAATCCCCGCTGAACCGGGTTATGATAGATCCTGTGTTCACTCATGACGCATTTCCTCCTTTTTATCAGCTTGGACCCTCCTCAGACTATGTAAGCAGTTCCAGGCTCACCCTCAGCGCGCAGTCCACACGTTTCTGCAGATCATCGTCGATATGGCAGATCTTCTCCCTCAGCCGCTGCTTGTCAATGGTCCGCAGCTGTTCCAGAAGGATCACCGAGTCCTTCACCATGTCGCACCTGCGCGTGTCCAGTTCCACATGGGTCGGCAGCTTCGCCTTATTCATCTTCGACGTGATCGCCGCGCAGATCACCGTAGGGCTGTGCCGGTTTCCCACATCGTTCTGTATGATCAGGACCGGACGCACGCCGCCCTGCTCAGAGCCGACCACCGGTCTTAAATCCGCGTAATAGATATCGCCGCGCCTGATTATCATATCATTTCACTCTCCGTCTGTCTCTTTCCCAGATCCCGCCCGGCGGTTCGCCGAAGCGGCTTACAGACCCAGTATTCACAGATTTTTCTCTGCCTATTCATACTGACCTATGATTATGATATGATGGGAAATCCGTTCTGCTGCCGAAGCGGGTGCTCAGCCGGAAAGAAAATCCTCGTACCGGTCCTCAAAATAGTCTTTCGTCCCGACCACCCGGCCGTCCCGCATATAGACCCGCGGCACCCGCCTGCCGATATCGCAGACGATCTCATAGTGGAACCCGCCGCCGGCGCGGGCCAGCTCCTCCACCGTGATCCGCTCCTCTCCGTCGCGGCCGATCAGCGTCACCGGATCGTCGACGCGGACGCCGGGGATGTCCGTCACGTCCGCCATCAGCTGGTCCATGCACACCCGGCCCAGGATCGGCGCCCTCTGCCCGCGGATCAGGACGCTGCCCTTTCCGGACAGATTCCTGGGATAGCCGTCTCCGTAACCTATCGGAACCGTCGCAACCTTTGTGGCACGTTCTGCCTTGAAAGTTCCGCCATAACTGACCTCTGTCCCAGCCGGTATCTCCTTTACATAGGTTACAAAACTGTGAAGCGACATCACCGGCCAAAGCTTCACTTCCGTCCGTTCCACCTCATCCGACGGATACATTCCATAGATGGAGATTCCGGCCCGCACCATGTCCCAGTGCGTCCCGCCCAGCTCGATGATGGCGGCGCTGTTGGCCGCGTGATGGATCGGAACCGTCAGGCCTTTCTCCTCCGTCAGCCGGATAAACTCCCGGTACTTCTCCCACTGCCTCATGGCCGGCGCCTTGTCCGCCTCGTCGGCTCTCGCGAAATGAGTGAAGATCCCCTCGACCCATATCCCCGGCAGTCTTCCGATCTCCGCCGCCAGGCACGCTCCTGCCTCATCGCAGGACAGGCCGATCCGGCTCATACCGGTATCGACCGCCAGATGGACCGCCGCGCGTCCCCGGTTCAGCTCCAGGGCCGCCTCCGAAAGGGCTTCCGCCTGCTCCATCGTGAAGATCGCCGGCCGGATGCCGTACTCTGCCAGTTCCCGGCTGCGGCTCGGATGAGTCGCCCCCAGGATCAGGATCGGCTTTGTGATCCCGTGCAGCTGCAGATTCCTGGCCTCCTCGATGGCCGCCACCGCGTAGCCCGCCACATAGGGATCGATCGCATGGGCCACCGGCGCGGCCCCATGCCCGTATCCGTCTGTCTTCACGACGCCGATCATCTTCGCGCCGGCCGCCAGACCGGCCTGCATGGCCTGCATATTGTGAACGACCGCGTCCAGGTCGATCTCCGCATAGACCCTTGTATATGGTTTCATTGACCGTCCGCCTCCTGTCCTTCGATCCGGCCCACCTCGTCCGCCAGCTCCCTCGCCAGCATTCCGTGGCTGCCGTCTCTCTCCCGGATCCGGTCTCCCGCCATGCCGTGCAGGAAGACGCCGAGGGCCGCAGCGTCCCAAGGCTCGCATCCCTGGGCGAGAAGCCCGGCGATCACTCCGGTCAGAACGTCGCCGGAACCCGCCTTCGCCATACAGCTGTTGCCGACAGTATTTACATAGATCTGCCCGTCCCGGCCGCAGACCACACTGGCCGCGTCCTTCAGGACGCACGTGATCCCGTGGGAGGCGCTGTATTCGGCCGCTGCCGCCGCGATGTCCCTGCAAAGCTGCTCCACGGTCATCCCCGTCAGCCGCGACATTTCCCCCATATGGGGCGTAATGATGATATTTTCCGTAAAATACTGTTTCAGTTCCGGATACTTCGCGATCGCGTTCAGCCCGTCCGCGTCCAGTACCATCGGAACATAGGCGTTCATCAGAAACTCCTTCAGCAGTCCGCGCACGCCCGGGGCCTGCCCGATCCCGGGCCCCAGCACGATCACGTCCGCCCACGCGCATTCCCGCTCCACCTTCTCGTGAAATGTATCCGGCTCCTCCTCCATCTCGCCGGCCCGGTACGTATCCAGGACCGCCTCCGGCAGAAGCTGCTGCATCACGGTACGGTTCTCCTCGTCCGTCATGATCTTCACCAGGCCAGCGCCCGTGCGGTAGGCCGCCAGCGCGCTCAGATAAGCGGCGCCGCCCATACCGGCGGAGCCGGCCACCACCAGCACCTTGCCGAACGTCCCCTTATTGCTGTAGGCCGGGCGCCGGGGCAGACGGGCCAGATCCTCCCCGCCGAACGTCACCGCCGCGGCGTCGCCCTCGTCCAGGATCCCGATGCTCTCCGGCGGGAAACCGATATCGCAGACCTTCACCCTGCCGCAGTAACCGCGTCCCGGATAGAGGACGCTGCCGAGCTTCTGATACCCGAACGTCACCGTCACATCCGCCCTGACGGCGGCGCCCATGACCTGGCCGCTTCCGCTGTGGATCCCGGAAGGCATATCCACCGCCACAGTCTTCGAAGCGCCGGCGTTTTCCATCATCCGCAGGATCTTAAGGTACTCCCCCTCCACCGGGCGGCTTAAGCCCACGCCGAACACCGCGTCGATCAGCACATCGCAGCGTCCCGGCAGGAAATCCCGCCACTCCACGATCTGCATTCCGAGATTCTCCGCGATCCGCCTCTGCAGATGAAATTCCTCGGTACCGCGCTGGGGATCCCCGGCCAGAAGGATTGTAACCCTGTAACCTCTGCAATGCAGGATCCTGGCCGCGGCAACGCCGTCCGCGCCGTTATTTCCCGTACCGCAGACAGCCCAGATACTCGCGGACAGGTTACATTTCAGCTCCTCCACCGCGTCCGCCACTGCCAGGGCGGCCCGCTCCATCAGCACCACCGAAGGAATCCCCGTCACCTGGATCGCGTGTCTGTCGATCGCCTTCATCTGACTCCCTGTTACCAGATACCGCATATTGCTCCCCCTTTCTGAACGCCGCGTCCTCCGCCACGGCAAACGCCGCCGCGTACTCCTTCGTATTCGTGATCGAGACATGGACGCTTCCGACGCCCAGTTCATCCGCGCGCCGCTTCGCGCCGCCGTACAGGTTCACATACGGCCTGCCGAGCCCGTCCCGCAGTACCTCGATAATGAATTCGTCCTCCAGCATATAGACCCAGCTGACAACGTTGTT
>CANQGA010000268.1 GCA_947600145.1 uncultured Lachnospiraceae bacterium
AGCACCTGATTCACATGCAGCTTGTCGCAGTAGATGTCCTCGTCCACCACATCCACCGTGTCCATGAAGAAATTCAGCTGCTTGGACTGCATCTGCGACTGGATGATATTGCGCATGTCCTTGAAAATGTCGGAGATGCTGCATTCCTTCTCCTCGATGTTCAGCTTCCCGCTCTCGATCCGGCTCATATCCAGGATGTCGTTGATCAGGCTCAGAAGATGGTTGCTGGAGGAAAGGATCTTCCCCAGATACTCCTGGGTCCGCTCTTTGTTGTCAATATTCGTCTCCGCCAGCGTCGTGAACCCGATGATCGCGTTCATCGGCGTGCGGATGTCATGGGACATATTGGAAAGGAAGACGCTCTTGGCCCGGTCGGCCGCTTCCGCCTTCTGCAGCTTCTCCGCCAGGACCGCCTGCTCCACGGCACGGTTCATGATCTCCATCGCGTTATGCCGGACCCACAGATAGTACAGGATGATCGTGAGCGCCATCAGGATGCCCAGGATCAGGCAGACCCGCTGGACCGCGTACACGCTGGCAAACGCTTCCTTCTCCGGCACGGATACGGCGATGGCCCACTCGTTGATGCCGGCCGGGGCGTAATACATATACTCCCAGCCGTCCATCTGGGGCGTCCGAAAGACGACATAGCCGGATTCCAGATTGATCAGACCTTCCGTGTATTCGTCCCAGGTCGTATCTCCCTTCGTCTCTCGGTCCGTCCCATCGTAGTCGGCGATATTTCCCAGCTCATCGTGCCCGGTATCCAGGATGAAATCACCGGTATGCGTGTCGATGATATAAACGCTGGCGCTCGCGTTATAGATATTATCGATATTCAGGCTGTTCTCCAGAGTCGAAAGCTCCGTGACACCGTAAAGCAGCGCCGCGGTCTTCCCGTTCTGGATGATCGGCACATAGTGGCGCAGGACCGGTTTCCCGGTCGTAAGGCTTGTCTGACGGTTCGATACATGTTCCCCTAAAGGCGCCTCCTCCGCGAAGGAGATCCCATTGCTGCCGGACGCGTTGATGACCGTCTCGCCCAGCGTCAGGAGCGTATTGTCCGGCATAAGGACGCGTATCTGCATCGTCTCGAGCAGCGGGGCAAGCGTCATCATGACGTCCCTGGTCGCTTCCGGATCAAAATTATCCGCCTGGGAAATGATATCGGCAGCGGCGTTTAAGATCCGGCTGTCACGCGCCAGCTTGGACGTGACTTCCTCGATCACCGTATCGGCGCCTTCCTCCACGCGGCTTAAAGACCTCTGACGAAGCACTGCGTTAATACTGAAATAAGCGGAGATCAATAGTACAGCGATAACAACGATCACGATTCCCGTGGCCGTCAGGCTCCGATCCTTCCTGGCGTAATTATTATGTGTCAAATCATTGCCCATATGTTCCGTTCTCCTTCTGATAGTGCTCCCAGTATAACAGATGTTTCGGAAACTGTCCAGTCTTCCCGGTCCACCTTCCGTTTTTTCCTCAATCAGCTTTTCCTCAATCACTGCCCTTTTTCAGACTATCTCTTTATAAAAATACTATACAAATTTTTCGAACATTTGTCAAATATAATCGTCTTTTTGGGACAATTTTTCGGGCAATTTCTTCGTTCGAAGAAAAGTTGCGTTTACCGGCAAAATGGCGTATAATAACGACGCTGCCAGATATACAGACTGTGTCAGCGGGAAAATGACAACCGGAAGGGGAATTTTCTATGGGACTCAACGAAACCGTATCCGCCGAACGCCTCCACATCGGCTTCTTCGGCGTCCGCAACGCCGGCAAATCCAGCCTGGTCAACGCGGTCACCGGCCAGGATCTGGCCGTCGTTTCTGATATAAAGGGCACTACCACCGATCCGGTGAAGAAAGCCATGGAACTGCTTCCGCTGGGCCCGGTCGTGATCATCGACACGCCCGGCCTGGACGACGAAGGGGAGCTGGGCGCGCAGCGCGTCAAAAAGACCAGGCAGGTCCTGGCCCGGACGGACATCGCCGTTCTGGTGATCGACTCCACGCGGGGCCGCACGGAGGCAGATGAAGAACTGATCTCGTTATTCGAGGAAAAGAAGCTGCCGTATCTGATCGCGTATAATAAGGCGGATCTGCTGGAGGGCAGAAATGCAGGCAAGGCGTCACCGGCGCCGCTCAGAGACAACGAAATCTTCGTCAGCGCCGCCACCGGCGAGGGCATTCATGAGCTGAAGGAAAAGATCGGCGCCTTCGCGCCGGCCGCCGCGAAAGACAAATCGATCCTGGCCGACCTTCTGGAGCCCGGCGACATCGTCGTCCTGGTGGTTCCGGTGGACGAGGCTGCGCCTAAAGGCCGCCTGATCCTGCCCCAGCAGCAGACCATGCGGGAGATCCTGGATATCCACTGCACCTTCATCACCTGCCAGCCCGAAGAACTGCAACAGACGCTGGCGGATCTTGCCCGCAGGCCGAAGCTGGTCGTCACCGACTCCCAGGCGTTTAAGAAAGTGGCCGCGGACACGCCCGACGATATCCTGCTCACCTCATTTTCCATCCTGTTCGCCCGCTACAAGGGCAGCCTGCCGCGGCTGGTCGAAGGCGCCGCTCAGCTTTCCCGCTTAAAGGACGGCGACAAAGTCCTGATCAGCGAGGGCTGCACCCACCACCGCCAGTGCAATGACATCGGGACCGTCAAGCTGCCCCGCTGGATCGAGGCGTACAGCGGCGCGAAGCCTGCCTATACCTTCACCTCCGGCACCGAATTTCCGGAGGATCTGTCCTCCTGCGCGCTGGTGGTCCACTGCGGCGGCTGCATGCTGAACGAGAAGGAAATGAAGCACCGGATCGGCAGCGCCGTCCAGTCCGGCGTGCCCATCGTCAATTACGGCATCGCCATCGCCTGCATGAACGGGATCCTGAAGCGGAGCCTGCAGGCGTTTCCGGATATTCTGGCGGTGCTGGAGGAGGATTCAGCCGAAAAGGGCACGCGGGCTCTCCCGGCTTAACTCCCGATACGTCCTCACGATCAGCCAGACGCCGATAACAAACGTCAGCGCGTCGGAAAGCGGCATCGAATACAAAACGCCGTCAAGCCGGAAGAAAACGGGCAGCAACAGCGCGAACCCGACGCCGAAGACGATCTCGCGGACCATGGACAGCGCCGTGGACGCCGCCGCTTTTCCCATCGCCTGCAGAAAGATAAAGCAGGCCTTATTTACACAGGCAAAGATCACCATGCACAGATACACGCGAAACGCCCTGACCGCAAAATCCGTATAATAAACGCTTTCGTTCGCCGCGCCGAAGATACGGATCAGCTGCCGCGGGAGCAGCTCCACGATGAGAAGCGCCGCGGCTCCGACCGCCGCCTCCGCCGTCAGCAGCCTGGTAAAAAGCTCCCGGACGCGGTTCTTTTTCCCGGCGCCCATATTAAAGCCGACAATAGGAATGCACCCGGCGGCCATGCCGACGACAACAGAGATGACGATCTGGAAAAATTTCATCACAATGCCGACCACCGCCATCGGGATCTGGGCGTACTGCTCCTGGCCGAACACCGGGTCGAGCGCGCCGTATTTCCGGATCATATTGTTGACCGCGGCCATCGAAGCGACCAGAGAGATCTGCGACAGGAAGCTGGTCATGCCAAGCACGAGCGTCTTTTGGCAGACGCGGCCGTCCAGCCGGAAATCCGG
>CANQGA010000269.1 GCA_947600145.1 uncultured Lachnospiraceae bacterium
ATGCAGCTGTATTTTGCAAAATATGTAAGAAAGCGGGGTTTATTGAATGGGATTGGCAACATTTGTTGGCGGCATTCATCCCTATGAGGGGAAGGAACTGTCCGAGAATCAGCCGATCGAAGTGCTGATGCCCAAAGGGGAGCTGGTCTTCCCCCTGTCCCAGCACATCGGCGCGCCCGCCAAGGCCCTGGTGAAGAAGGGCGACCAGGTGCTGGCCGGGCAGAAGCTCGCGGAAGCCGGCGGATTTGTCTCCTCGCCTGTCATTTCATCCGTGTCCGGCACGGTGAAGGGCATCGAGAAGCGCAGGACGGCGGCCGGGGCCATGGTGGATTCCATCATTGTGGAGAATGACGGCCAGTACACGGAGGTCGAGGGGATAGGCGCGGAGCGGAACCCGGAGACCATGACGAAGCAGGAGATCATCGATGCCGTGCGGGAGGCAGGTATCGTGGGCCTGGGCGGCGCGGGTTTCCCGACCCAGGTGAAGCTCTCTCCTAAGGAGCCGGATAAGATCGACTATGTGATCATCAACGGCGCGGAGTGCGAACCTTATCTGACCAGCGATTACCGCAGGATGATCGAGGAACCGGAGAAGGTGATCGGTGGCCTGAAGGTGATCTTAAAGCTGTTTGACGGCGCGAAGGGCGTGATCGGCATCGAGGACAACAAGCCCGAGGCTATTAAGAAGATGACGGAGCTTGTGAAGGATGAACCCCGCGTCGAGGTCTGTCCGCTGAAGACCAAATACCCGCAGGGCGGTGAGCGGACCCTGATCTACGCGGTGACGGGGCGTAAGATCAATTCCTCCATGCTTCCCGCGGACGTGGGCTGCATCGTCGATAACGTGGACACGGCGGCTGCCATCTATATGGCGGTCTGTAAGTCTACGCCGCTGATGACGAAGACGGTGACCGTTACCGGCGACGCCATCGCCAATACGAAGAATTACAGCGTGCGTCTGGGTACCTGCTATCAGGAGCTGATCGACGCGGCCGGCGGCTTTAAGACGGAGCCGGAGAAGGTGATCTCCGGGGGCCCGATGATGGGCCAGGCTCTGTTCGATCTGACGATCCCGGTGGCCAAGACATCGTCGTCTCTGACCTGCTTAAGCCATGACGCGGTGGCGGAGATGGAGCCGACGGCCTGCATCCGCTGCGGGCGCTGCGTGCAGGTGTGTCCGGGACATGTAGTGCCGCAGAAGCTCTATAGGACCGCGCTGCGCCATGATCTGGACGCGTTTGTGAAGCTGAACGGCATGGAGTGCTGCGAGTGCGGCTGCTGCTCCTACATATGTCCGGCCAGGAAACCGTTGACCCAGTCATTCAAAGAGATGCGCAAGGCCGTGGCGGCCGCCCGCAGGAAATAGGAGGAGGACAAAATGCGAAGCATTTTCTTGGAATGTCCGACGACGATTTGGCAGGTCCGCGAAGCGGGCGTGCCGTTACCCTGAAATAGGAGGAGGCGCAGAAAATGAGTAAACTGTTAAATGTTTCTTCCTCGCCCCATGTCCGCAGCGACGTGATCACATCCAACCTGATGGGCGACGTGATCATCGCCATGATCCCGACGGCGGTCTTCGGCGTGTGGCAGTTCGGCGTCCACGCGGCGCTGGTTCTGATCATGACGGTTCTAAGCTGCGTGATCAGCGAATATCTGTTTGAAAGACTTCTGAATAAGCCGGTGACCGTGGGAGACTTATCCGCGGTGGTGACCGGCCTGATCCTGGGACTCAACATGCCTCCGGGAATTCCGGTCTGGATCCCCTGTCTGGGCGGCGTCTTCGCGATCATTGTCGTGAAGCAGCTCTACGGCGGCCTGGGGCAGAATTTCATGAACCCGGCGCTGGCGGCAAGGTGTTTCCTTCTGATCTCATTTGCGCAGAAGATGTCCAGCTTTACGCTGGACGGCGTGTCCGGCGCGACGCCGCTGGCTCTTCTTAAGAGCGGAGAACCGGTTGATGTGGCGGCCATGTTCGTGGGACGGATCCCCGGAACCATCGGAGAGGTGTCCACGCTGGCCCTGCTGGTGGGCGCGGCGTATCTGCTGTATAAGAAGGTCATAAGCATCCGGATCCCCGGTACCTACATCCTGACGGTGGCGGTCTTCGCGTTTATCTTCGGAAAGCATGATATCAATTACGTGCTGGCCCAGATCTGCGGCGGCGGCCTGATCTTCGGCGCCTTCTTCATGGCGACCGACTATGTGACCAGTCCGATCACCCCGATGGGGCAGATCGTGTTCGGCGTGCTCCTGGGACTTCTGACCGGCCTGTTCCGTATCTTCGGCGGCTCGGCGGAGGGCGTGTCCTACGCCATCATCCTGGGCAACCTCTTTGTTCCGCTGATCGAGAAGTACACCCTTCCGGTCGCGTTTGGAAAGGAGGGCAAGAAGGCATGAGCAAATTAGGATTTATGAAGGACGCCCTGATCCTGTTCGCGATCACGCTGGTCGCGGGCGCATGCCTGGGCGGCGTCTATACGGTGACCAAGGAGCCCATCGCGGCGGCCCAGCTGGAGGCGAAGAAGGAAGCTTACCGGACGGTGCTGGCGGATGCGGCGGATTTTAGGGCGGACGACTACGCGGCGGCCATTGAGAAGGCCAACGCGGAGCTGGGCGGTCTGAGCTACGGCAACGTTATGATCGACGAGTGCGTGACCGGCGTGGACGGCTCCGGAAGCCTTCTGGGCTATGTGGTGACGGCTACCTCCAAGGACGGCTATGGAGGCAATATTACCGTGTCCGTGGGCATCACTTCCGAAGGCGAAGTGAAGGGCATCGAATTCCTGACGCTGGCGGAGACCGCCGGCCTCGGTATGAACGCGAACCAGCCGGAGTGGAAGGCCCAGTACGCGAATAAGACGGTGGACGAATTTACGGTAACCAAGTCCGGCGCGTCCGCCGACAATGAGATCGACGCCATCAGCGGCGCCACCATCACAAGCCGCGCGGTTACGGGCGCTGTCAACAGCGCGCTGTACTTTGTCCGTAACTGCCTGGGACAGTAGGAGGTGCTAAGCATGAACAAATGTATTGAACGTTTATACAACGGTATCATTAAAGAGAATCCGACGTTTGTGCTGATGCTGGGCATGTGTCCGACGCTGGCGACCACCACCTCGGCCATCAATGGCCTGGGCATGGGCCTGACCACCACGGCGGTACTGGTATTTTCCAACCTGATCATCTCGGCGCTGCGCAATATCATCCCGGACCGGGTGCGTATCCCGTCCTATATCGTGATCGTGGCGTCCCTGGTGACCATCGTTCAGCTGCTTCTGCAGGCATATCTGCCCAGCTTAAACGACGCGCTGGGAATCTTCATCCCGTTGATCGTCGTCAACTGCATCATCCTGGGCCGCGCGGAGGCGTACGCCGCGAAGAACGGCCCCATTGAGTCCGCGTTCGACGGCATCGGCATGGGCCTGGGATTCGCGCTGGCCCTGACCTGCATCGGTCTGGTCCGTGAGCTTCTGGGCTCCGGTTCGGCCTTCGGTTTTGCCATTATCCCGGAGGATTACCGGATCTCCATCTTCGGCCTGGCGCCCGGCGCGTTCTTTGTGCTGGCCGGCCTTACCGCCCTGCAGAACAAGTTCAAGATGCCGTCGGCCACCAATGTGGAAGGCAACGGCTCCGT
>CANQGA010000270.1 GCA_947600145.1 uncultured Lachnospiraceae bacterium
TGGTTCCGCAAATGATCGTCGGTATTGGATATCGCCATGTTGAACACGATCCGTTTCCACAGCTCAGCCAGATCCTCTTTCGGCCGTGCGCCGTAGGATTTTAAAAAGGACGCGATGTCCAGATAACCTGCTCCATCGGAGGCCGACGTTCCGTCCGTCTTCCCCAGCATAGTCATCGCCGACGCAAAATGGATCCGTCTCGCGCCTTCCCGGTCGAACCGCCGGACAAGAAATGTACTTCCATGCCTGGAGAATTTCTCCAGCTTCGCTTCCGATACACGCAGTCCGCAAAGCGCCGCGAGGTCATACGCAGTCTTTTCCCATGCTCCCACATCATAGTCATCCTTTCGGGACGGAAACTTGGCGATCCACAGACTGCCTTCCGGGCTTCTTACGGTCGCCTTCGGTCTCGCCCCACCGAGGGAAGATCCGGGCCGGATCAGCTGGTTCAGCCATTTCTCCTGCATCGTGGTTTCTTCATTTTCAAAATTCCGGGACGCTTCCTCCAGCGCGCGGAGCGTGACCCACGGCGGAACCGCCATTTCCTGATCGTCTGAAACGAACGCCCCGGCCGGATCCCGCCGGAAACGGAGCGCTCCCATTCTGGTCTCATCGTACACGCCCAGAAGATAATCGCTGTCGTTCAGCTTCCGCGGCTTTCTTCCCTCACGGTCCGCCGCAAAGCGCTCCCGTCGGTCCATCAGCGTCCTGCCCCAGCGGTCCGGAGACGCGTCGGCGAACAGGCCGAACATATCCTTCCCGGAAGGATACTGTCTGCCGGGAAACAATCCGAGATCGGGATCTATATAGAATTTCATTCCGGTCTGTCTAAGCCACTCTCTGTCAAATTCAAAGGAAATGCGCTCCCGGCCTCTCAGCATATCCGAATAGAGAATGCCCATAAATTCCGGTGCCCCGGAACTGAATTCCTCATATACATAGACCTGCGGCATATCATTTCTCCTTCCTCGCCCGCTTTCGGACCGACAGTTTCAAATCCTGCATGGTCCTTCCCATGACGTCATCCTTCGCCACAAGCAGAAGATCCGTATCCATATTGTTCAGAGCATGCAGAACCGCCGCGTAGATCCCTATAGCAACGGACGGGTCGCCTTTCTCTACCTTCCAGAGCGTCGCCCTGCTGATATCCGCCCGCTCCGCCACCAGTTCCACGGACAGATTCCGGCGCAGCCGGGCTAGCCGGATCTGCTCTCCCATCCTGCTTAGTATCTCCGCCGTGCCGGGTAATATGAGCACCGCTTTTCTTCCCATGCTGATCACCGCCTTATGTTTTTAATTATAGATATTATTTCGTATAATGTCAATATTTATATGCATTATTAAATCCTGCAGTCCCACAGCGGCAAATAGCGGGCCGAGCAGTCCACAGCCCGACACCCGCCCCGTCACCGGCATGAAAAGAACAGGGCGCCGGCGGCGCCCTGCCCGTATTCAACGTTTAGAGATCATTTGGGAAAAATCGTCCGATACTCCCCGCTGTCGTCAAGAACAGAAACATTTGTAAGAGTGCCGCTGACACTCATTCCCTCCATCAGATTCTCATCGATCACGCTCCGAAGCTGTTCTTCAAT
Source organism: uncultured Lachnospiraceae bacterium (assembly GCA_947600145.1). Classification (GTDB taxonomy): domain Bacteria; phylum Bacillota; class Clostridia; order Lachnospirales; family Lachnospiraceae; genus UBA3402. The sequence goes on from CANQGA010000270.1 coordinate 1,593, forward strand.
CACATTTCCCGCTTCTGCCGAAGCCAAAAGTTCTTCATCGGCCGTGTCAATCAATTCCTGCATCCGGTCATGTATATTCTCTAACACATGATCTCTCTGGGAAACGGTCAGACTTTCGTCCGAAACCGCATAAGAGAGCATATATTCAATGCTGCAGCCAAACTCTACAGTGTCCAGGATCACACGGCCGGCGGTCCTTTCTTTTTCCGCATGACCGGTAAAAGTCCCCGAATGATCATCTGAAAGCAGCTCTGAACAGGCGGCCGGCAAAGAATACGCGATGATCCGGGCTTCGGTACTTCCTTCTTCAAAATAATCTTCTAAATCACTCAGCACAGAGTCCAGCGTATCGGCGTCACCGAACACATCTAGTACCAATGCGCGGAAATCCGAAAGCGGCATATTCTGATAATCAGCGGAAATCAGTTTCCCTATCATTTCCTCTTCTTCGTCAAAGCCGTAAACAGGCGGGCCGCTTTCAGCGTTGATGGAACATCCCGTTATTTCCGTATCCTTCGCGTAATTCACGACAGGGAAAAAGGAGACAAGATCGGCGTCCTTTACTATTACATTTCTGATGACCGCGCCTTCAGCGGCCCCGAAAAATCCCATATGGTCGGTATTCTTTGTTGCGGTCAGGTTATAAATAATATAGCCGTTCCCATCAAATATTCCGGTGAAAGGCTCATCCGGGCTTCCGATCGGTATCCATTCATCCGACATGGTAATATCATTACCCAAAATATAGCTGCCGGATAACGGATACTGCTTTCCGATCGCCTGCAGATCCTCTTCGGCTGTAAGTAAATAGTATTCTTCGTTACCAACCGCCGTCGTTTCCAATAAAGGACCGGCACTATCCTGCGCGGAAGCCTGCGGCGGCGTCTGTGCCCCGCATCCGCTGCCAAGCATGAGAACGCCGCAGAATAGCACGGCTGCAATCGATTTTTTCATTTCTGTCCCTCCTCTGGTGTCTGCAAATTTTAAACATTATACCACACCAGAGGCCATCCGTCCACCATGCTATCTGCAGATCCAGAACATCGCCCGGCACATTCGGAAGAAAAGGAAAAAAGGGGCCCCGGCAGGCCGGAACCCCTTTGTTTTCCTCATACCTTCGCCGCGCCGCGGCTGAGGATCCTGTCAAAACGGGAAAGGAACATGGCGGTAGTGACGGCGGCCGCGATGATATCGCTGACCGGCTCCGCCAGAAAGACCGCGAACACCTTATCGGACAGGAAAAGCGGCAGAATGAAGATCAGCGGTATCAGCAGAAGGAGCTTGCGCAGGCAGGCCAGCAAAAGGCTGATCTTAGCCTGCCCCAGAGCCATGAAGCTCTGCTGGCAGCTGAGCTGGAAACCCAGGGCGAAAATACCCGCCATATAGATGCGCATCGCCCAGCCGGTATACTGCACCAGCGCCGTATCCGAAGTAAAGATACCGGCTACCAGCTGCGGCAGGGCCATCATCAGGATCCAGAACACAGCCGCGTAGCAGACGCAGACTCTGAACTGGAGCCAGAACGCCTTCTTGACCCGTTCCGGCTTGCCGGCGCCGAAATTGAAGCTGATAATAGGCTGGCCGCCCTGGCAGACGCCCTGGATCGGCATCATCGCCAGCTGGCTGGCGCTGGTGATAACGGTCATGGCGCCGACGGCGATATCGCCGCCGTAGCGGGCCAGGCTGGAATTAAAGCTGATGGAAAGCAGGCTCTCGGTGGAAAGCATGACAAAGGTGGAAACCCCAAGGGCCAGGCAGGGCAGGATGATCCCGGCCTCCAGCCGCATATTGGAAAGGCGCAGACGCAGAAGCGTCTTCGGCCCCGTAAGGAAGCGGAGGATCCACAGAGCCCCCACTCCCTGGCTCAGCACTGTAGCCAGGGCCGCGCCCTCCACTCCCATCCCCAGTACAAAGATGAAGATGGGATCGAGAATAATATTGATGACGGCTCCGATGGCAGTAGTCAGCATGCTGATCTTGGCAAAGCCCTGGGTCGTGATAAATGGATTCATGCCCATGACCAGCAGGACGGTCACGCT
>CANQGA010000271.1 GCA_947600145.1 uncultured Lachnospiraceae bacterium
CCCCTTTTTCTGGCGGAGGCCGGCTCTAATCGGTGCTGTAATTTAGGGGGCCAGGGTTCCCAAATTTGATTTAAAGATATATCACATTCTAATTTGTATTTTTATGTTGGATATGTAACGTTTGGAAGCTTTTTTCCGACGTAACAAATCAAAAAAAGCTTGTTCCGATAACTTGGAACAAAGAAAACCCGGCCGGCCATACCGGTAAAACGCATATGCCAACTGGCTATATATTCAGTGCCGAAATCATCTGTAAAGGTATGCTCTTTTCTATACTGTCGGAGTGTTTCCTCCGACTCAGGTGTCGTCTTAGACAAAAGCGAAGGCTGAAATGGGCCGCCATCATATGAACTGGCATAACAGTCCAACTCTAACAGTTTTCGGATGATCTGGGCCAGATATGTCGTTTCCAATTGGCGGAAATCCCGCTGAACAGACGGGCAGAATCGCAGGTGTGGAAACAACTCATCCTTTCTTCTCCAGAGTTCCTCATAGGAATAAACCGAGGAAACACGCAGACGCGTTAGCATCGAATGCACCGGCTCCTGCTCCAACTGGTATGCAGCGGAAACATTAGGAACTTTCATCAGTTCGTCACTGTCTGCAAGTAATGAATAGAAGCGGAAATACAGTGTATCCTGTTTCCAACTTGCTTTGCATCCCAGACTAATCAGAAAGGAATTATTCAGGATCGCTTCCGTTGCGCCGAGGAAAGTAATGGAATCGCGAGTTGCTTCGTATTCATCTTCTGGTTGGTAAACAATCCGTCTTTGCCAAAAGCCCAGAAATAAATCCCGGCACTCACGATCTGTTTCAGACAGCCATTTTGCTATCGAGTAGGTCATATTCCGCAGATATGGCTCTTCCGCAGCGGGGACATAGACAGCGGTAAGACCGTATTTCCCGGCTAAGAAGCTATATAGTTTAACAAATTCTATCAATGCGCTTCGAATGTCGCGGGGAGAAATATCCGCAGTTTCCCAAGATCTTTCGTTTAGATACATAAGTGCTCCTTATATTAGTTCATAGAGGGCTTTATCCCATTCGTCAAGAAATCCATCCGGCCAGATATCTAACCGTCCATCAGGAGCAATTCGTGGTGTTACATATTTATGCCGATAGGAATCTGTGCTGTCTTTGTAGAAAAACACCAAGCCAACCATATTCGTTGATATTTTTTCATTTTTTACTGCAAGGCGAAGACCATTCAATATATGATCACTATGGGTTTCCGCCAGAATCTGAACTCCGCCACGGCCAGCCATCGCCATCAATTCACCCAACATTCTCTGGCCAGCCGGATGGATATGTGCTTCAGGGTTTTCCAACACGACAATATCACCCGGCTCCGCAGAAAGTAACGCGATAATTAGCGGGAGCACATATGTGATACCAAAACCTACATTCATGCTTTTGTAGGAATTGGTTTTTTCCTTACCTTCCACAAATTCATAACGAAGCTCCGAAGTTCTAAGCTGGGAATTGACGGTTACGCCGGCCATCACCCCGGGTGCAATTCGATCCATCCAGAATTTCAGTTGGTTAGCCAGGCCATTCTCCGTTCCTTTTTCAAAAATCAGGTATGGATTCTTTACTGTATCATTCCCGTGTATACTGAGGTATTGAAGCGCAAATTCGCCGCTGTTTCCAAATTCCCGGTTTCGAAGATCGTCCTCATTCGTAATTCGGTAAAGTTCCTTTGGCTCAATCCGATAGGCAGAAAGATAAATCAGCCGATTATGAAATAGTTCTCCGCTGGCGGTTGTTGCTGAATTATTCTTTATGGGTAAAATATCTGAATCCGGGATATAGTCATATTCGAACCAGGCATTCCCCTGATTTGAACGGAATCCGAGTCCCAGTGCTTCTTCAGACGCTTTCTCATATAGGACATCTCGTCCGTTCCCTAGGTGCACATACCGCCCGTTTAGCACAAGTCCGCTCATAGGCTGCATGGCTAAATAAGACTGGCGCAGCAGAAGCAGACTTTGGATTACGGTTGATTTTCCGACTCCATTCAGTCCCGTGAAAACATTGACTGGGTAAAGTGGAAGTGATAAATTGTCAAAACACTTGAAGTTTTTCAGATAAATTTCCTGTATCATATATACTCCTTTACAAAATTCTTCGCTGTATCCATTCGCCGTATTATGGAAGATAAATCTCCAGATCTTAAGTCTGCGGCAAACTTTGGATCTTTTAAAAGCTGCCCAAAACCGCTAAGAACTTCATTCCTTCGTGATTCTAATGTGGCGCGTTGGTCATCCTGCATACCATAAAGGCAGGCGGACCACATTTCAAAGATAGCTTTGTTCAACGGGCCTCGTCTCCAGTTGGCTGTTATGTCGTATCGCCGGAATGCGTATTTTCCGAAGATTCGATGACATGTCACCATCACACGTGAAAAATCTTTTGAAATCTCATCTAATTTTTCTGGCTTATAAGTATTAAGTAACCTCATTACTTTAATCAGAAAATCATCGATGTTACCTTTGTATTCTACCCGATAGTCCAGAAGTGTAAATGCCAGGAAGCGGGTAACATATTCTCGGTCGGCCATCCGTTCCGGAGAAATCGCTCTCTGAGTTGCATCGAGGAATTCTTTACTTTCTGCCAATCTCTGAATCAGCTCGGTAGCTGGCCCTTGGTAGAGAGCCTGCCGGATCTCCTGGTCATTCAGCGCCACGCCCCCCGTGTTGATACGCTGGAAGATATTGAATACGACCCCGTCTGGAGTTCCCTTTTCGACGGTAAACGCAATCAGCGCCGTTTCTTTAATCCGGCGCGCATATTGGCGAGGCAGTTCGTCCAGAGTAAACCCGTTCAAATCACGGAGATATTGAAGACCAACAAGCTTTTTTTTCTCCCTTACATTTTTCGCAGCTGAATTGTCCTTTGTTCCCACAAGGAAATTGCGAAATGCGGTCAAGCGCTGAAGACCGTCGATTACTACCCACCTGTTTTCATCTGCTACATCAAAATAAAAAGCAGGAATTGGAATCTTCAACATCAATGACTCAATGAGCCGGCTCTGTTTCTCTAATGACCAAAGATTCCCGCGCCGTTGAAATCCCGGCATCAGATCAATCTCATCATGCTCCAGCCGTTCCATTAAATTATATACATTTATCGTCTTCTGGCTGATATTAACGTCCGCAGGCACAAACATATCAGGTGCGATTTCATCTGCCGGATAATCCTCGTCCTCTGGCGGAATAATTTGAACACCTTGTGATTTCAGGTATTCTAACGCTTCCGAAAGCTCCTTATCTTCTAAGGAATCGTCTCTGCTTTTTAAAAGGTCGACTACCATGTTATACAGAATAGAGTTGTCATTCTTATTCGCAAAAGAAAGAATCTCTTCTAATTTTTCACGAAAATCCCCATCTCTTTCCATCTTTCTTCCCCATTCGCAGCCTTTTTATTCATTGTACATAAATTCCTTATAAAATACAATTCTTTTTTTGCTTTCTTATGATAATCCTTTTCCTATGACAATAATAATGATGGTCGAACGAAAAATGTTGCGCTCCCAATCCAAAACTTAAGAAAAATGTTGCATTTAATTTGACAAAATCAAGGAAAAATGTTACAGTAAGGCAAGAATCCATTACAGGGAGG
>CANQGA010000272.1 GCA_947600145.1 uncultured Lachnospiraceae bacterium
CCGATTATGACTGTACGTTTAACCTCTGCCTTCCGAAGAAAGATGATTTTCACAATCGGTTTAAGTATGATTTTCCTGTCGCAGCAATTTCACTAAGCGATTACAACACAATTCGGGAAATGCTGGGATACGAGCCGGTTTCTTTATCGGAAAATGAGTTCACGACACAATGGAAGGCGATCGCCGCCGGGGAAGAACGGAACAGCTTTTTGGCGGAGCACACCAGCGTTATGACAGACGCGGGAGAACTGATCCTCTCCGGGCAGCCATATTACGAGGAAGCAATCGGCGAGACAGTGTACAATTCTTACACGGATGTACTCTATGTATTTCCGGACAGTGTTTGTGAAAAGCTGCTTCCCGTAATGCGGAACCGCTACATCACTGTATCCGAAAGCATTTCCTATGAAAACGCCCGCGAATTGGAACAGGCTTTCTCGGACGAATATCCGGAAGATACAGATACCGGCGTCAGCTATGGTATCCGATTGCGTACCCTGCAGATTAACAGTACAAAAGCGGGCAATTTTGTATTGCAGGCCTCCATGCTTTACGGCGCTGTAGTGCTGATGGTCATTTGCCTTACGGTATTATCTTTGCAGCAGTTATTGGACGCGGGGAAATATAAATATCGCTTCGGCGTTCTGCGAAAACTGGGCGTAGAAGAAGAAAAAATAGGAAGACTTGTGCTGAAGCAATTAGGCGTCTGGTTTGGCCTTCCCATTCTTGTGGCCGTCATAGTTGCCGCTGTTGTGATTGCCTGCTTTATCCAGGCTGTTTCAGCAGAGATTTCTGCGTATATCGGATTGGGAGCCCTGATGCTGCAGATGGGGATGATCGCGGGAATATTAGCGCTGCTGCTGATCTGCTATTTCATCAGTACATGGATACTCTTTAAGCGCTCCATCAAACCATAACGCTGTTTAAGCAACCTGTGATTGCGGGAACAGAACAGGGGCAGCGTATTTCAGAGATGCAATGTATATAAAATAAATGCAATATATACTTGACATCAACTTCGCAGTGTGGTATTTTAATGATAAATAGCAGGCCAAGCAGGCCGACGCGGCAGAGCCGGGAGGATAAATTGCGGGCCATGAGCATGTGAGCAGGCCTGCCTGCCGCCCGCCTGCCGACAGGAGGTGGGAAATGAGAAATCTGAGACTCAAATTCAGACGTATCGAGTTGGAGATGTCGCAGACAATGCTTGCTGAAAAAGTGGGCGTCACCAGGCAGACGATCGGGCTGATCGAAGCCGGAGATTATAATCCGTCGCTTAAGCTCTGCATCGCGATCTGTAAGGCGTTAGGCACTACATTAAATGACCTGTTCTGGGAGGAGGATGGCAAAAATGAAAAGCAATAAGAACATTTTGGATGAACGGCAGGAGCAGATATTGCTGCGGATCGAACACAATGGGTGTTGGCTGGCTTTCTGGGGACTGCTGGCAGCTATAATCGTGCAGCTTATTTTAGACGTTGATTTCAGGAATCTTACGGGGGAATGGATCGTTTTTATGCTGCTTTCCCTGTATTTATCCGTCGGATCTATCAGGCAGGGAATATGGGACCGCCGCCTGAAACCGGATGTGTCGTCGATCGTCGTCCATTCTCTGATAAGCGCGCTTGCCCTGGGAATCCTGGGCTTCGTTCTTACAGTCAGACGATTCCCGGACAAGATTTTAGGTTCTATGGCTGCCGGAATCGTATATGCGGTCATGGCATTCGTCGTCTGTTTTGTGGTAATGCAGTTATTTGCCTGTGAGTTTAAGAGGAAACAGTCCAAACTGGAAGAAGAACCGTCGGAGGGTGGGGAAAATGATAAAGCAGATGTTTTATGATGAATATCGTACGGTCAAATTTGACATTTTTTCGGCAATACGGTATAATTGATTCGATCGGAGGAGCTGGAGTTGATGGCGTAATTTGACGATACAGAATGGCAGAGAGTGTTGTGCCTGAAACGTTGGCGTTTTTGATAAAATGCAAAAATGCCAACGTTTTTTGAAATCATCAGGAAGTATAGCATCCGCTTTAACAGCAAAAAAATAAGCAAAATCAGATTTGAAGGAGGAGAACCATATGGCTGACAGAAAAAACACAGGAGTCTTGAAATGCGCGATTCTTACCATGTCGTTTGTTCAGATGGGAACCAATGGGATCGCGCCGATTCTTGCGCAGATCGCCGCTGAATTTCCGTCGGCGTCGTCGTCCGCGATCCAGTTTCTGATGACGTTTCCAAGTATTTTCTGTGTGATATTTACGATGCTGGCCGCGCTGCTGTCAAACCGGCTGCCGAAGAAGATCCTTGCACTGGCCGGTCTGTCCATTGTAGCGGCGGGCGGCATTCTGGCGTGTCTTTTCCACGGAAGCCTTGCGATCTTATTCGTATGGGCCGCGTTTCTGGGCATAGGTATCGGAATGACAGCCCCGATCGCGCCTTCGCTGATCAATGAACTGTTCAGCGGTGCAGAACGGCAGACGCTTTTGGGACTGCAGAACAGCGCGGCCAATGTCGGAAGCATGCTTATGACGTTTCTGGGAGGCTTTCTCGCCGCTGCGGGCTGGAATTTCGGATATCTGGTATATCTTCTGGGAATCCCGGGAATTCTTTTCACGCTGAAGGGGGTTCCCGCCCGGACGGTATCTGCGAAAGACGCCGGAGAGGTTCGGCGCCCTTCGTTCCGACTTGTGATCCTTCCGGAGATGCTGATCGCGTTTGTATTTCTGATGCTGTTCAGCTCCGGTCCGGCAAATCTCTCCATGCTGGTAGAAGAGAGAGCGCTGGGCGGGACTGCGGTGTCCGGCGTCATGTCCACCCTGTTTTTGCTGGGAGGCACGATAGCCGGTATCCTGTATGGCAGGATCGCCGGAAAGCTTGGCGAGAAAACCATTCCTCTGGGCGGAATTCTGCTGGCCGCTGGCGCGCTGCTCATCAGCGCGGCGGGAAATGTCTTTGTACTTTCGGCGGGATGCCTCATCGCGGGTTCGTCCATCAGTCTGGTAATGCCCAGCTGTATGGGCGCGGCTTCCAGGCTTCCGGGGTATGAGACGCTTTCGAGCGCTATGATCCTCAGCAGCTCCAATGTCGGGGTTTTCATCATGCCGCTTCTGACCTCCGTGACCGCAGCGATAACCGGAAGCGGGGCGACTTCTTATCGTTTCGTGGCGGTCGCTCTGATTGCCGCCGCACTTGCGGTCATAACTGCGCTGCCGCGGCGAAAAGCTTGCTGAGATGTGAAGGGTCTGGGAAATAAATTCATTTTTTTCGGGGAGAATAGAGGAAAATCGGGAGATATTGGCATGATCTATTATGATGAAAATGGAATTGTAATTCGGGATCTGCGGCAGAGCGACGCCCAGATCATCACAGAGGAAGAAATCGCGCAGGGCTGGGATGCGGCAATCGATAAATACGAAATGAGACTGAGACACCAGGCCGAGGGCAAAGCGGTCGCATTGGCTGCCGAATGGAACGGCAGCATTGCCGGATACATTAACGTTTATCCCGATGCCAAAAGCGGCGCGTTTGCGAATCGGGGCTATGCAGAGATCGTTGACTTCGGCGTTCTGGAGAAATACAGACGCAGAGGAATCGGCAGCAGGCTCATGGATGT
>CANQGA010000273.1 GCA_947600145.1 uncultured Lachnospiraceae bacterium
GCGCGTAGCGCAGATCGCTGTCGGCGTCCAGACGCAGGCCGTGGCTGTAGATCGAGTTCCCGCGGATCCCGTGGAAGCCCTGTCCGCGCGCGGAACCCTCCGTCTGGAAATACCAGCTCTGGTTCATCTCCGTGTCTTCGTCGAAAATGGTCTGCTTGCCGGTCTTCATCGCGCCGTTCTCACCGAAATAGTAGTTGGCGGTGGAGCCGTCGTCCAGGGTCACGACCGTGAGTCCGGTCTGCATTTCGCCTCTGTCATTGAAGGCGTAGCGGTCGGAACCGATGCCGAAGACCTGGATGCCGCCGTTTACGGAATAGTGGGGCACGCCGTTCTTGAAATAGAAGCGGAAGGCCTCGTCTTCCTCGCTGACGCCGGGGATGCCGGCGATGGTCAGCCAGCCCGCGGCGCGCCTGCCGCTCTCTTCATAGTACTGATAGCCTGCGGCGGGAGCCGCCGCCGCATTTCCGTCGGCATCTTCCGCGTCGGCCGCATTCCCGTCGGCATCTTCCGCACCGGCCGCGTTTCCGTCGGCCTCCTCAGCGCCTGCCGCGTTCCCGTCGGCGTCCTCAGCGCCTGCCGCGTTTCCATCGGCCTCCTCCGTGTCGGCCGCGTTCTCAGCAGCCTCCTCCGCGTCGGCCGCGGCCGCGGTTTCCGGAAGCTTATACCAGCCGGTGATCATTCTGCCGTCCGCGAAGGTATAGTAGCCGCCGCCGATCTTTTTGTCCAGCTGGTTCTCGACGCGCTTTCCGTGGCTGTCGAAATAGGACCAGGCCATCTCGTCGCTGTAATCGTCGGTGTCCGCCGGCAGCTCCAGCCAGCCCTTGACCATGGCGCCGCCTGAGGCGAAGTAGTAATTGCCGCCGTCGATCTCGGTCAGACCCACCGCCATGCGGCCGTCCTCGTCGAAATAGTAGACGGCCCCGTCGATCTCCTTAAATTTGGAGGTGACCATCTTGCCGTTGCTTCCGTAGTAGAACCAGATCAGTTCCGGCGCTTCCTCGCTCCAGTCGTCCTCGTTGACGATGGAGACCCAGCGGTCGGAGACCCGCCTGCCTTCCGCGTCTACATAATATTCGTCGATCTGGCGGTTCTGCGCCAGACGGCCGTTTTCATCCAGATAGTACCAGAAGTCACCGGATTTCCTCCAGGAGTCCGTCAGGGCGTACCCGTCGGAGTCGTAGTACCGCCAGGTTCCTTCTTCCTGTACCCAGCCGGCGTTCTGCGCCAGAGCCGTGGAACTGAACCCGAAAGCCATAGATGCCATTACTGCCGCCGCGGAAAGGACGGCCGTCCATTTGATGGAATTTCTCATAAAAAAATACTCTCCTTTACTGGTTGGCTTTTAATCCGCTTCTGCATTACGGCCTGATTATATACCACAGGACCCACCCCTGAAAAGTGAAGGTTGATGGAAAACCGTGCAGGAACAGACAGAACAGGATAGACCTAGAAAAAGGCTTTTATCTTGCCGCATTTTGTGCTATACTGTTCACGTAGGTTTTCGGGCGCCGCGCTGCGGCCTGGCCGATCGCCGTCCTGTCCGCCCGGCCAAGAGAAGGTGCCGGCACACATCGGAGAAAATGAGGAAAGAATGAAGACCATCAGTGTACTGATACCCTGTTATAATGAAGAAGAGAATGTTGAGCCGATCGCCCGCGCGGTGATCGGGACGCTGGAAAGCGATCTGCCGGAATACGATTATGAGATCATTTTCATAGACAATGACTCCCGTGACCAGACCCGTCCGATCCTCAGACGGATGTGCGCGGAGAATCCGAAGATCCGCGCTATTTTCAACGCGCGCAATTTCGGGCAGTTTAATTCGCCGTATTACGGAATGCTGCAGGCTTCGGGCGACTGCGTGATCTCCATGGTGGCGGATTTCCAGGATCCGGTGGAGCTGATCCCCCAATATGTGCATGCGTGGGAGGAAGGCTACAAGATCGTCATCGGAATCAAGACCAGCAGCAGAGAGAACCGGATCATGTACTGGCTCAGGAGTTGCTACTATAAGATGATCCACAAGCTGTCCGATGTGGAGCAGATCGAGCATTTTACCGGTTCGGGCCTGTATGACCGGGATTTTATCGAAGTGCTGCGCCGGCTGGATGACCCGACGCCGTTTCTGCGGGGGATCGTGGCGGAGCTGGGCTACCGCCGCAAGGAGATCCCCTATGAGCAGCCGCAGCGCCGGGCCGGCAAGACCAGCAACAATTTCTACAGGCTGTACGACGCGGCCATGCTGAGCTTTACCTCCTATACGAAGGCGGGGCTGCGGATCGCCACGTTTATCGGCGCGTTCAGCTGCATGGCGAGCTTTCTTGTCGCTCTCGTCTACCTGATCATGAAGCTGATCTGGTGGGACCGTTTCCTGGCAGGTATGACACCCATGCTTTTGGGCATGCTGTTTCTGGGATCGATCCAGATCTTTTTCATCGGGCTGATCGGCGAGTATGTCCTCTCCATCAACCAGCGCGTCATGAAGCGGCCGCTGGTCATCGAGGAGGAGCGGATCAATTTCCCCGGACCGGAGAAGGGAAAAGAGAAGAAGAAAAAGGACAAGAAAAAGAAGGCCGTAAAGGATCGGGAGAAGAATAAAGACGAAAAAGGAACCGCAGAAAACGATGAAATTTAAGATCGATATCGTCAGGATACGTGAAAATTCGATCCAGCTCAACGGATGGGTCATCGGAAAAACGCCGGAATCAAAGCCGGCGTTTGCCGTGCTGGACGAGGAGCACCGGAAGGTGAAGATCAGATACGTTTCCACGCGAAGGGACGATGTGAGTCAGATCTATTATAAGAAGATCTATGACCGGGACTTCGGGTTCGACATCCAGTTTCCGTATGAGCGGGGGCGCAGCTACTGGCTTCTGATCCGCTGCGACGGGAAGATCCGGAAGATGAAGTTTAATGAAGAGCTGATCGCGAAACGCTCCAGCGTGGCCCACAAGCGGATGGAGAAGATCCGCGATCTGATGAATATGGAGACCGTCCGCGTGGCGCTGGAGTTCGGGAAGAAGCACGGGCTTAAGGCCCTTTTCCTGAAATCAAAGCATAAGCTGCAGGGCATTGACAATGACTATGAGTACGCGGAATGGTACGATCTGACAAAGCCGGCGGAAGAGGAGCTGGCGCGGCAGAGGGCAGAGGACGCTGCCGGCGGGCCGGTGCTCTCTCTTGTGATGCCGGTCTATAAGGCGCCGGCGGGATTTCTGCGGGAGATGCTGGATTCCATTCTGGCCCAGACCTATCCCAACTGGGAGCTGTGCATCGCCGACGGAAGCCCTGAGGGAGAGGATTCCGCGGAGCTTGTGAGGGGATATGCGGAAAAGGACAGCCGGATCCGCTATCAGAGGCTGGAGAAAAACGGCGGTATTTCCGCCAATACCAACGCGGCCATCGCGGCGGCGCGCGGAGATTATATCGTACTGGCCGACCAGGACGACGCCATGCCGGAGCACGCGCTCTACGAGATCGCGAAAGCGATCCGCGAGCATCCGGACTGCGACGTGTTCTATTCGGACGAGGATAAGATGGATATGGACGGCGGGGCGCTGTTCGACCCGCATTTCAAGCCGGATTTCAACCCGGATCTTTTGTGCAGCGT
>CANQGA010000274.1 GCA_947600145.1 uncultured Lachnospiraceae bacterium
ATCATGGACGGCAAAGTATTGCGGCTGAAATCGGAAAAAAGTCATGATAAAAGCGTTACATAATATCCTGCTGGTAAAAAGCCTACAGACGCTCTTTCCCTGGGAAGACAGATTGCGCAGCCTATGCTTAGGCCAAATATTACTCCTCTACAATTAATATACTAATATACTTTTCAGAGTATTTCTACTAATTGGATTCTTCTTAAGAATATCTGCCAGCTTAATGCTATCGCTCATCAGGCACTCATAAATATCATCCCTCAAATATTATTTTAACACCAAAATTCTTAAAAATATATATACAATGTATGGCAGAAGGCGCTGGCACTGCCAGCAAATAAAATATGCTAATAAATGTATACGTATATTTTTATCATCAATGAAATTAAGAGCGAGATTGCCTATACAATTCCGCTCTTATATCTACTTCATCTACAAACTATGACGCAACTTTTGTTATACGGAGGGGAGGGGCATATACGAGCCGCAACTACGGCGGCCCATAATCTATTTTACTATCTTACCACTCAGAGGCCTTCCCGCCTCATGTGCCTTGGGAAGCTTTTTTCGCTTCCGCTGCCCTCCTGAGCAAATACTCATGATACGATTTTGCATTGAGGCCGTAAAGATCAATTATAGCATCGTCGTAAGCCAGACTAAATGCCTGCTGCATTGTCGGTGCTGATGCCATTCCGAAATACATAATGCCATCAGCATAAACCGTACACCCTGCATAGGCGTTTTTTTCATCTTCTCCCAGACTGTCATAATCGGCCTCTACACCTTCCTTGACGGCTATCGCTTCCAAATCCTCATGCCGCACAAATGTAACTCCGTTAGCGGTTGCCGATTTGATTTTCCATTCCTGCCCGCTAAGACCTACTACTGCTATCATATTTTAAGCCACCTTTCTGGGGCAATCATTACCCCTATGTTTTTTTGATGTTCTCCTGCAATTGGGCCTGCCGGTCATGTCCTTGCTCCGCATGCCCTCTCCCCTTCCTTTTCCGTCTGCCGCGGCCGGCCGCCGTGCAGGAGTCCTTCATATATTAGTATGGATCATGTCATTAAGTTTTTGTGGCCAATAAGATTCCAGCTCCTTGCGGGTATATACAGCCGGATGCCAGAAATAAAGCCCAATATATAAATATGGCTTACGCCGGTGGTTTTTGTGACAGGAATATTCCACCACCGCTTTTCTGCCCATTTCTTCTTTATCGGCTCAGAATTGGCTGCCGGGCAATAGACTTCCCCATTATAGTATGCATCACGCGGGCGATTTTCGTAACCACAATACTCTTCTCTATTTAGTTGCATCAGTTTCGGATGGCCACCAGGCCATTCCAGCGCTCCCCCCGATTTTATCCCTGCAGTTTGCGTCCATGCAAAACCCGGTGTGGCCGAAAAACGCCAGGCATACGACATACTTTATCATGGCAGTTATGCTGATTACTGCTAGAAACATCCAACAGCTGTGGAGCGGTTCCTAAAGAAGTAGCGGCACCCATGGCCTGATATGATAACCGCCGGACATCAGCCATACTCTATCCGCAAAAGAATGTTTTGCAAAGAATTTGACGCTGCACCTCTGACTAACGTTCCGAAGCGCCGGGGATGGCAGAACCGAAAAACGCCAGGCATGTAACATACTTTATTATGACAGTATCTCTGCAGGCAACCAGTAACATCTAGCCTAAATAGCGGCAGTGTCCGGCCCGGGTACGATAACCGACAGATGTACGCCATACTGTTCATGACAGCACTCCCCGGCAGTAATGACTGAGTCATCGGCGGATGCTGCACAGCAGACTGTTATTAATAATAGAAGGAGGAAGTTTTATGCGAGGAATGCGAATACAGCATCCACCACCACAATGCCCTTTGTGGCACTACTCGTGGTAAACAGCGCCCACAATCCACCATGACGGCTGTCAGGACAGCCCATCCGTACAGCCAGAACGATCCGCAGCAATCCGCAGCAGCGGGATAACGCATGTAAGCTGGATATGGAAGACTGTACAGCTCCGCCTGCAGTCATAGGGTCAATATGAACGCGCAGAAGTCATGTAACGGTCTGCGACATGAGGTTCCACAGCCAATGTCAGACTATTCAACCGAGAATTTAAAGGCAAATAGAACTACTAATCATTATACATTGACGGCGTTTAAACTGCCGTCATAGAAAGGAACGGTTGAAAAGCCATGACAGAATTAACATGCGCCAAAATTGGAGGGAACGAGGCAACGGCTAAATTGCCACCGCTTATGATCACACGGCAATATTTGAACAACACAACAATCAGTAGAAACCTCTCCGCAAAACAAGTATCTATTAAAGCGAACAAGAGAATAACCCTAAAACTCACAGGCAGCAATAAAAGCGACATTTTTGCCACGCTTTATGCAACTGTAGATGTAACTATCACTCCGTTTGATATGGCCGTTATGGACGCAGCATATACGATCCTATGCTCCGGATATGAAGGGATTACAGTAAACTGGATAGCCAGGGTTTTATCAGGCAATTTGGCTCAGACCATGACCCAGCAGAAAACGGAAAAGATTGAAAGAAGCATTACGAATCTTAGCAGCTGTCATATCATGATTGACTGCGAAAGTGAAATGAAATCCCGGAAGGACACGAAAGGAAAAACAGATACGTTTGAATTCCAATCATACCTTCTTCCCCTGGGAGACTGTGTTGCACGCACGGTAAATGGTCGAAATATTAACTTTTATCCCTTCACAGAAAAACCCGCTCTTTACAGCTACGCAGAGACCCTCGGGCAGATTATAAGTATACCGGCGGAACTTCTGGATACCCATCATGAGTACGCGGATACTGATGAAGCTATCCTGATCAAGCGATACGTGATTAAACGCGCAGCCCAGATCGTCAGCATCAACGGACTCGTCAGTAACAAGCTATCCTTCAGTTGGTTCAGCAGGGACTATGAGAGGACAATGGGCCTGTTCACGGAACTGGGATATAAGCCGGACACCTCCAGCAAATGGCGTGCGAAAAGGCAGAAAATCAACAGGATCGTAAAGCTTACCCTAAAGTCGCTCAAAAATAAAAAATATATTGATGATTTTGAGGAGTACCGTGAAGACAAGACAAAAAATCCCGCATCCCCAATCAATGGATATAAGATCTTTTATAAAAGGAAATAGGCGGCACAGAAGCAGCGGCAAACAAGCCCATAATCCGTCACACACTGCCCCATAACCAGTGACACGCTGGCCCATAACCGGCATCACGCCCGACGCGAAAAATATGCGGAAAAGCTTTATTTTATGTGCATCTCGGGCATCTGGGCTTGGAGAGTGTAAGTAACTGTAAGTTATTGTACCGGCTACGGATGGGGATTGCCCATAGCCAATCCCCTCCGCAGCCCATCACAATATACGGAAGTGGAAACAAAAATAAGCTATTGCCGGGTGAATGCTACTAACTTTTTCTTTCCACTTACGTGGTTTAGTTACAACAATAAAATAAAGGAGGATATCTTACATGCCCGTATTTGTTTCAAAGGAGCAGTATATGCGCGCCTGCTCCGTCGATCTATATGAGTTTTTGCTTCAGAGCCACCCTAA
>CANQGA010000275.1 GCA_947600145.1 uncultured Lachnospiraceae bacterium
CAGGCTGGATTTGATGACCTTCTTAAGGTCCTCTTTGGAAATGCCCAGCTCAATGCAGCGGGTGTAGGCTTTCTTTAAATACACCAGGGAGAAACCCGCGATGTAGAGCAGTCCGCCCGCCACCAGAGCCAGAAGGAGGGGACTGGAGATAATGTCTTTCATTGTTGCCATGATTCGTTACCTTCTTTCTTACGGATTATTTATCATATCTTTCGGCAGTCAGTGCTCTTCCAGCCACCGCATGGCCGTATAGGCGTAGACCGCGCTGCCGGTCGCCAGTACTTCGTCGGAGAAGCGGGCTTTCGGATGGTGCTGCGGGTACGCGTAACCCTCCGCCGGCGTGCCGGCCGCGAACGCCAGCATGATGGACGGCACCTGATGGCTCACATAGGCGAAATCCTCGGACCCGGTGGACTTGGATGTGCCGGAGCCGCCAGACATGGCCTGCAGCTGGCCGGTAGTAAATGCCTTCGCCGGGCCGTTCAGTTCCCGGATATATCCGACCACCTCGCCGGAAAGCCTGCCGTCATTTAAGAGAGTCGGACAGCCGCTGCCGAAGACGACCTCCGCCGACGCGCGGAACGCCGCGGCGATACCGGTGCTGATCTCCTGCATACGGCTCTTCAGCAGTTCGCGGATCTCCTCGTCGTAGGTGCGGATCGTCCCGCCCATCACCGCCGTGTCCGGGATCACATTGGGAGCGACGCCGGCCTGGATGCTGCCGATGGTCAGTACCGCCTCGTCCGCCATGGCCAGTTCCCTGGCGTGAAGCTCCTGGAGAGCCGTGATGATATGGGCCGCCGCCGTGATCGGATCGACGCCGTTTTGCGGCATGGAGCCATGGCATCCCTTGCCCTGGATCCGGATCTCAAATGTATCCGCGGCCGGGGCGCTGACGCCTCCGTCGCAGACCACCGCCGTACCCGGCTCGAACGGAACGCCGGCCATCACATGGATCATCAGGGCCGCGTCCACATGGGGATCCTCAAGGACTCCCGCCTTGATCATGTCGTCGGCGCCCTGGAAAATTTCCTCCGCAGGCTCGAACATCAACTTGACCGTCCCCCGGATCTCGTCCTCGTGGGCCTTCAGAAGCTTCGCGGCGCCCAGAAGCATGGCTGCGTGCATATCGTGACCGCAGGCGTGCATTTTGCCGTTGCAGGAAGCGAAGTCCACGCCGGACTCTTCCGCGATAGGCAGCGCGTCCATATCCGCGCGGATCAGGAAGACCTTGCCCGGATTCTTTCCGCCGGCGGTAACCGTCAGTCCGGCCTTGCCGCACTCCTTCGGAGCGTAACCCATATCTTCCAGGGACTTCTTCACATACGCGACCGTTTCCGCAATATCGAATCCGGTTCCCGGGTGAGCGTGCAGGTAATGTCTGGTCTCCGTCAGCATCTGCCGGTTGGCGGCTGCTTCCTCAAGAAATGTTGCTGCGTTGATCATTGTGCGTCCTCCTTTGATGTGAAATATGCAGAAAGCGTGCTTCCCGGCACCCTTTCCGGTATGCAGACATCATGTAAAAATGCTGCCGGCAGATTTTTGTATACCGACATAACGTAAAACGGCAAAGTTGCCCCTCTGTCAGACTCCTTTGCCATTTAAAAATCATATCAGGAAAGCTGGTTCCTTGTCAAGACTTATCACCGAATTCCCGTGATAAATCGCTAAAATCCCAGTGCACGGGATAAAAATACCTCCGCCACCGCCAGATCCTCCGGCGTCGTGACCTTGATATTCTCATAGCTGCCGCGGATCAGACGGGCACGGCGGCCCATGAACCGCTCGACGACCATGGCGTCGTCGGTGACGGCGCCTGCCGCATTGCCGGAAAATAACGCGCCACCGTCCCGATCCGCGTCCGGCTCCAGGAATCTCCTGTACGCCTCATAAACCAGCGGATAGGAAAACGCCTGCGGCGTCTGCATCGCCCAGAGACTGCTGCGGGGCGGCGTTTCGACCGCGAATTCATCAGCGTCGGCCACCTTGATCGTGTCCTTCACCGGCACGGCGACCTCGCACGCCTCGTACTGCCGCGCGCCGTCAATGGCCGCGCGGATGATCTCATCGGTCACGCAGGGCCGCGCGCCGTCGTGGATCAGGACATAATCGCAGCCTGACGCGGCTTTCAGTCCCGCATAGACCGAATCATAGCGTTCGGCTCCGCCGGGGATGACCGCGCGTACCTTCGCAAACCCATAGGCGTCCACGATCCCTCTCCGGCAGTACTCCTCCTCGCCGGGGCCGCACACCAGAATGATATCGTCCACAGGGCTCTGCTCAAAAGCCCGCAGGGCATGGCAGATGAGCGGCTGGCCTGCCAGCTGCATGTACTGCTTCTGAATCCTGCTCCCCATTCGCCTGCCGCGCCCGGCGGCAAGGACGATGGCTGTGATCCTGTCGCTCATGATTGTTCATCTGCCTTTCCCGGAATGTTCCGTTCTCATTTTAACGCACGATACCGCGGCAGCCGCTTCCCCGGCCGGCCCTCTTCTACCGCTCCCCCAGCTTCAGATACGGCACCGCGTTCAGGTTCCACCCGCTGCGTGTCCCATTGATATACTCATAATAGGCCGCCGTCCCGATCATGGCCGCATTGTCGGTACAGTAGACCGGCGACGGGTAATAGAAGGTCAGTCCCTCTTTCCTGGCGGCCTTCTTCATCTCGCTTCGCAGCTCCGAATTGGACGCCACGCCGCCGGCGATGGCCACCCTGTCATAGCCCCGCTCCTTCGCCGCCGCGATCGTGTGGGTGACGAGCACATCCACCACCGCGTACTGGAACGACGCCGCCAGATCGGCCACATTGACCTCCTCGCCGGTCATCTGCGCATGGTTCAGATAATTGAGCACCGCCGATTTCAGGCCGCTGAAGCTGAAATCGTATTCGGAGCCCTCGACCTTCGCCCTCGGGAAATGGATCGCCTTCTTGTTGCCTTCCTTCGCCGCCTTATCGATCTTCGGCCCGCCGGGATAGCCCAGACCCACGGCGCGGGCCACCTTGTCAAACGCCTCGCCGGCCGCGTCGTCCCTGGTCCTGCCCAGGATCTCGAACTCGCCGTAATCCTTCACCACCACCAGATGGCTGTGGCCGCCGGACGCCACCAGACAGACAAACGGCGGCTCCAGCTCCGGGTGCTCGATGAAATTGGCGGAAATGTGCCCCTCGATATGATGGACTCCCACCAGCGGCTTGCCCGCCGCGTAAGCGATGGCCTTGGCCTCCGCCACGCCTACCAGAAGCGCTCCCACCAGGCCGGGGCCGTAGGTCACGGCGACGGCAGTCATCTGATCCAGGGTCATTCCGGCGTCGGACAGGGCGGTCTCGATCACCGGATTGATCTTCTCGATATGCTTCCGGGACGCGATCTCCGGAACCACGCCCCCGTAGAGGGTGTGGAGATCGATCTGGGAAGAAATGACATTGGACAGGATCTGACGGCCGTTCTTCACGACGGCCGCCGCGGTCTCGTCACAGGAGCTTTCGATCGCGAGGATATAGACGTCCTCGGGGGTTGTGTTCTTCTTCATAAGATATTCAGTGCCTCACAGTTTCCGCGC
>CANQGA010000276.1 GCA_947600145.1 uncultured Lachnospiraceae bacterium
AGAAGGGGCATCTGCAGGGCGCGGTGAACATCCCGTTCGACGAGCTGGAAGAACGGCTGGGGGAACTGCCGGCCGGGATCCCGCTGGTTTTTTACTGCGTCCGCGGGAGTCAGAGCATGCTGGCCTGCAACCATCTGTGCGACAGGGGATATCAGGTCGTCAACGCGGCAGGCGGCCTGAACGCCTACCGGGGCCGTCATCTGGTCGCGGGAAAATGAACGCGCCGCCGCGAAATGCGGCTGCCGGATGAAACTCGTCTGACAGAGGAAATGCGGCTGCCGGATGAAACTCGTCTGACAGAGGAAATGCGGCTGCCGGATGAAACTCGTCTGACAGAGGAAATGCGGCTGCCGGATGAATCTTAAGTTGACAGAATGGGCGCGCGGCTATAAAATATAGCCAGTTGAAATGGAACTGCGCAGAGAGGAAAAGCTATGAGATACATGATCGCGTCCGATATCCACGGCTCCGCTTATTACTGCAGGAAGGTGCTCGAGACGTTCGAAGCGTCCGGCGCCTGCAGGCTGATCCTTCTGGGGGATCTGCTCTATCACGGGCCGCGCAATGAACTGCCCAGGGAGTATGAGCCGAAGCAGGTATTCGCCATGCTGAACGCGTATAAGGACCGGATCTGGGCCGTCCGCGGCAACTGCGATTCCGAGGTCGACCAGATGGTGCTTCAGTTCCCGATGATGGCGGACTATGCCGTGCTGGCGCTGAACGGGAAGACGATCTACGCCACGCACGGACACATTTACAATGAGGAGCATCTTCCGCCTCTGCAGCCGCAAGACGCGCTGCTTTTCGGGCATATCCACCTGCCTGTGGCGCGGGCCGCGGGGGATCATTACCTGCTGAACCCCGGATCGGCGGCGCTGCCGAAAGGCGGGAACCCGGCCAGCTTCGCGATCCTGGACGGCGATGTGTTTGCGATATATGATTTTGACGGAAATGAGATTGCGCGGATAAGTCTGAATGGAGAGGAAATCCGGTGAGAAAACTGTATGATATCATTACGCCCTGCCATTTCGGGCTGGAGGCAGTGCTGAAGAGGGAGATCATCGATCTCGGCTATGAGCCTTCGCTGGTCGAGGACGGCCGGATCACGTTCGCCGGCGACGCGGAGGCGGTCTGCCGGGCGAACATCTTCCTGCGGACGGCGGAGCGGGTGCTTGTGAAGGCCGGAAGCTTTCGGGCGGAGACCTTTGACGAGCTGTTTGAGAATACGAAGGCCATCGCCTGGGAGGAGTTCCTTCCGCGGGACGGCCGGTTCTGGGTGGCCAAGGCGTCCTCGGTCAAGAGCAGGCTGTTCAGTCCGTCGGATATCCAGCGAGTCATGAAGAAGGCCATGGTAGAGCGGATGAAAGAGGCCTACGGCGTGAACGTACTGCCGGAGACAGGGCAGAGCTATCCGCTGCGGGTATTTCTTTATAAAGATCAGGTGACGGTGGGGATCGACACCACCGGGGATTCCCTGCATAAGCGCGGCTACCGCACGGAAGCCGGCAAGGCGCCGATCTCCGAGACGCTGGCGGCGGCCCTGATCCTGCTGACGCCGTGGAAAGGCGGCCGGATCCTGGTGGATCCTTTCTGCGGAAGCGGGACATTTCCCATTGAGGCGGCTATGATGGCGGCGAATATCGCGCCGGGCAGGAACCGGACGTTTCTGGCGCAGGCGTGGGATAATCTGGTGCCGGAGAGCTTCTGGAGCGACGCCCTGGAGGAGGCCGCGGAGCTTCAGGATCTGTCCGTGGAGACGGATATCCAGGGTTACGATATCGACGGAGAGGTCATGAAGGTGGCGAGGGCCAACGCGGAGAGGGCCGGCGTGGCGGGACTTGTGCATCTGCAGCAGCGTCCGCTCAGCGCGCTGAGCCACCCGAAGAAATACGGTTTCCTGATCACGAATCCGCCCTACGGCGAGCGGATCGAGGAGAAAGAGAACCTGCCGGCACTTTACAGGGAGCTGGGTGAGAAGATCCGCCAGCTGGACAGCTGGTCCGCCTATATCATTACGGCCTATGAGGACGCGGAGCGGTATATCGGGCGTAAGGCGGATAAGAACCGGAAGATCTACAACGGTATGATAAAGACGTATTATTACCAGTATTTGGGGCCGAAGCCTCCGGCGAGAAAGCGCCCGCCGCAGGAGGCGGGGACGGCGCGGCAGGATGCCTGACCGCGGAGGCTTTAGATACGCGGGCTTTCGCGCGGATAACTTTACAGCCGCGCGGATAACTTTACAGGAAGGAAATGATCCATGAAACATAAGATTATCGTGGCCACCGGCAACGCCGGGAAGATGAAGGAATTCCGTATGATCCTGGCGGATCTGGGCCTGGAGATCATCTCGATGAAAGAAGCCGGCGTGACCGCCGACATCGTGGAGGACGGAACTACATTCGCGGAGAACGCCGAGATCAAGGCCAGGGCGGTCTGGCAGAAGACCGGTGATATCGTGCTGGCGGACGATTCCGGCCTTGTGGTGGACTATCTGGGCGGCGAGCCGGGGATCTATTCGGCCCGTTATCTGGGCGAGGATACGTCCTACGAGGTGAAGAACCGGGTGATCATCGACCGGCTTGAAGGCGCGAAGGAAGAAGAACGGACGGCCCGCTTCGTCTGCGCGATCGCGGCGGTCCTTCCGGACGGGAGCGTTCTGCACACCGAGAGCGCGGTGGAGGGCGTGATCGCCCATCAGCCGGCCGGCGAGGGCGGATTCGGCTATGATCCGATCTTCTATCTGCCGGAGTACGGACAGACTTCCGCGCAGATCCCGGCGGAGAAGAAGAACGAGATCAGCCACCGGGGCAAGGCGCTCAGGGCCATGGAGAAGCTGCTTGGGGAGGCGCTGCGATGAAGATACTGGTTGTCAGCGATACTCACCGCAAGGACGAGAATCTGAGACTGGTCATTGAGAGATATAAGCCCCTGGATATGCTGATCCATCTGGGCGACGCGGAAGGCAGCGAGATGTTTATCGCCGACTGGGTGAATCCCGGCTGCCGGATGGAGATGGTGCTGGGGAACAATGATTTCTTCTCCATGCTGGACCGTGAGAGGGAGATCATCCTTGGGAAACACCGGGTCCTTCTGACCCACGGACATTACTATGGAGTGTCGATCAGCCCGGAGGGACTGGCGGACGAGGCCAGAAGCCGCGGCTGCGACGTGGCTATGTTCGGGCATACCCACAAACCGTATCACAATGTGATTGGCGGCGTGCTGCTTCTGAATCCCGGCAGTCTGTCCTATCCGCGCCAGGAGGGGCGTCTTCCGGCGTATATGCTTGTCAATGTGGACGACAGCGGGGAACTGACGTATACGCAGAAGTTTCTGTAAGCGCGAAAAAAACGGTTGACAACGCCGGACTCATCATTTATAATAATTGGTGCGCTGCGAAAGGCGCTCATGGAAAGGGGCAGATTTTCGGTGCCTTAACACATACCGGGGTGTGGCTCAGTTTGGCTAGAGCGCCTGGTTTGGGACCAGGAAGTCGCAGGTTCGAATCCTGTCACCCC
>CANQGA010000277.1 GCA_947600145.1 uncultured Lachnospiraceae bacterium
CGGCCGGCGAAGGCGCAGAAGGCGTGCTTGCCCACCGGCATCGTGGAGCGGTCGAAGGCGATCATGTCGGCCCAGATCTTATAAACGTTGGTGGAGTGGGCGAAATTGATCATGTCCGGCGTGAAGCCGCCGCAGGGGCGCATGTTGACCTCCAGGGCCATGATGTCGCCTTTTTTGCCCAGCCCCTTCTGATCCTGCTGCAGACGAAAGAACTCAAAATGCACGAAGCGGCTCCTGACGCCGAAACTCTTGACCGTGGCGCGGCCGGCGGCGCGGGTGTCGTCGGGCAGATCCTTGACGATATAATAGACGGAGTTGTCCGCGTTGTTCACGATGTCCATGATGGAGACGGGGGACACATTGCCGGTCTCGAACATGGGCTCGCCGTTGGAATCAATGATGGCGTCATAGGAGTTGACCGCGCCGTAGACGAATTCCTCCATGATATAGGGGACGCCGGGGATCTTCTTGTCGAAGAATTTCTGCAGCTCCTCATCGTTTGAGATCTTGTGGGTGTCGGATGCGCCGACGCCGTTGTCCGGCTTGGCGACGACCGGATAGCCCACCTTCCTGATGAAGGACCTGCAGCCCGCGTAGTCGTCCACCAGGTGGTAGCGCGCGGTGACGATGCCGGCTTTTTTGTAGTATTCCTTCATTTTGGATTTGTACTTGATGCGGGAGATATCGGATGCCTGGAAGCCGCTCTGGATGTTGAAATCCGTGCGGAATCGGGCGTCGCGCTCCAGCCAGTACTCATTGTTGGACTCCAGCCAGTCGATGCGGCCGTATTTGAAGATGAAAAATGCGATGGCGCGGTAGACTTCATCGTCATTTTCCAGGCTGGACACCTTGTAATACTCGGTCAGGCTGTTCTTTAAGTCGCCGGTCAGCTCGTCGTAGGGGGCGTCGCCGATGCCTAAGACGTTCAAGCCGTTATTCTTCAGCTCCCGGCAGAACTGCCAGTAGTTGGTGGGAAAGTTCGGCGAGATAAATACTACGTTTTTCATTTTTTCATATCCTCCTCGTAATGGTTTACCGTTTTAATGAAGATGAATCGGCGGGTTCACAGCTGTCTATGTGACGCCGGTTTTTGCCTGCATCGGTTCAACGCGTTGAACCAAAATGGGAAATCTCCATCCGCTGAAACGGAGTGGAGATTTCGGGATCAACCCATATCCAGCAGATACGGCGCGAAATACACGACCTGCTTATACCACCAGTCCCAGTCATGGGCGCAGTCGTAGCCCCAGTAATCGACCCAGGCGTAGATCTCCTTCCAGTCCAGGATGCCGTGAAGCTGCCGGGTGGAATCGGGCATCTCCCACGGGCCCTGGCCTACGCAGATCACCGCCTTGTGCTTGTTGTACTTGGCGATGTAGGGATGGTCGGTGGGCATATTGGCCAGGTAATGGACCGGCGAATTCAGATAGACCAGGTCGTCCATGTAGGCGCCGAAGCCGTATTCAGCCGTGTAGATGCCGGACAGCGCAAGCAGACGGTCGAAGACGTCCGGCCACCGGAAATAGAAGTTCACGGCGTGGGTGGCGCCCAGGCTGCTGCCGAATACCATGACGCCGGGCAGTTCATCCCAGCCGTTGCGCTCCATGGCCATATGGCGGATCTTCTGGGCCGCCTCGCCGACCACATACTGGTTCCATGCCTCGTGGCGCTCGATGCGCCGGCGGGGATCGCCGTAGGTGTCGGACCAGGTCTCCTGGTCCATCGTGTCGACGGAGAGCACCATCAGCTTGCCGCTCTCGATCCAGGGCCCCCAGGTGCCCGCCATGTGGAAATTCTCGAAATCATAGAACCGTCCGTTCTGGCAGGGAATATAGATCATGGGCCGGCCGGCGTGGCCGTAGACCTTGCATTCCATATCGCGGCCCAGGGCCGGGCTGTATTCCTTGAAATACTGTGTCTCCATAAATGTCTCCTTCCTGCGCCGGATGCGGCGCGGCATTTGATTATGGCTCGATGCTGCCGATCCGTGTTTTATAATGATTCCTCGCGAATGTGAAGCCGCCTTCCTGTGGGACAGGGCCGCAGTGCATCAGTTCGCTGCAAAAGAATGTTCCGCTCTAACGAACCGGTCCAGCCTGAATCCGCTTTATAGATCATACAACAGGGTTTCCATGAAGAATGGAATCTGCTTCTCCCAGCTTGCCTCGCTGTGGTCGCCGCCCGGCACGATGCGCGTCGAGAGCCAGATCCCGCGGTCTAAAAGAATCCCGGAAACCTTCTTGAACTGCCTCTCCATTCCGGCGTGGTTCTTCATTTCTTCGGAGCCGTAGTCCATGTAGACGACGGTGCCGGGGCGAATGTCGGTCCGCCTGATCATGTGCTCGATCCCCGCGGGATTCGTCCAGAGGGAGGGCGAGAGCGCCGCCGCCCTGGAGAAATAACGGTTATAGGCGGTCACCGCGTAGAGGCTCATGAGTCCGCCCATGGAGCTGCCTGCGATGAAGGTGTGCCTCCGGTCGGGAAGCGTGCGGTAGTTTTGGTCGATATAGGCTTTGAAGGAACGGATCATCCACCGCATGGTGGCGCGCCCGCGTCCGGTGATATTGCCGAAGTGCGCGTCCTTAAAGGAAAACGGCGAGTACTCGCTGAGCCGTCCGTTATCCGGATGGTGGTTGCATTCCACGGCCGCGATGATCAGCTCCGTCTCCGAGAATTCCATGTATTCCGTCATGCCCCAGGACTTGCCGTAGGTGGCGTCCTCGTCGAAGAAGACGTTGTGCCCGTCGAACATATAGAGGACCGGATAGCGCCGGTCCGGCTCGTGCAGGTAGGACTCCGGCAGGTAAATGTAAGCGCGCCGCGGCTCGTCGCCGGTCAGCTCCGGAATCGTGACATCCCAAACCTCTACCATGATTGCCTCCCAGTGGTGGAATCGTTTGATTTTACGTGGATAATATACCATAGAGGTCGGAAAATAGCAAGGAGATTATTCCATGCAGAATATTGATGGCGTAAATGTTGACAAGTAAACATTTTTGCCCTATAATAAAGACCCGGGAGGACAACGTCATGCTGGAACAGGAGCGTTTTGAAGAGTTTTCATCCCTGATATCGGGAATTTACGGCAGTATCCAGAAGCTGAAGGCGCGCTATACGGCGCAGCTCGGACTGAAGGCTGTCCATGTGTTCTGGATCTATCTGCTGCGGGAGCATCCGGAGGGAATGTCGGCGTCGGAGCTGGCCGCGGCCGGGCAGTCCGACCGCAGTCTGGTCTCCAGGGAGATCGACGACCTCTTCGAGAAGGGGATCATTTTTACCCGGGACGGAAACGGGAAGCGGCGTTACGGATGGAAGCTGGAGCTTACGGACAGGGGGCGGGAGCTGGCGGACGTCATCTCGGCTGTGGCCGCGGAGGTCCAGGATACGGTGAGCCGCGGGATCCCCGAGGAGGACCTTGTCACATTTTACCGGACGCTAAGAACGCTGGCCGGCGGTTTTGACGGGCTGAACAGGAATAATCAGATACAGGAGGTCATTGACAGATGGCTGTAAG
>CANQGA010000278.1 GCA_947600145.1 uncultured Lachnospiraceae bacterium
ACATATAAAGATGAGCTATGGAGCAGATGTAACATGGCGATATCAAAACAATAAAAGTTCCAGTTTGTGGGAGGAATGATTATGAGCAGCACAGGAATGATAATTTTGGGAATTATATGGATTCTTTTATCGCCGTTATGGTTTTGGGCAGAAAATACCACAATGGGTATTATATGGTTATGCGCGGGAATTATAGAACTGATCATCGCATTTATAAGACACAATAAAAAGAAGAAAAATAAGTAAATTTTAGTATGTGGAGATATGTATATGGTCTATTATGATAAAACGCAAAGGAGGTTCTGGCCTGTGGCGGAAATTGTTTTTATATATTCGAAATGCGTTGATCTCGTCTATCACATGCTGGCCTATATGCAGGTGTATAATGATTCAAATCTGTATTCTGAAAAATACATCCGCGAGTTTGAAAGGTATCGGAGAACGTCCGAATTTTCATTCGATCTGAGGCGTACCACGACTAAAATCCAGCAATACTACAATCAACATTTTGAACGTCTCGGAATCGTGAATTTTCTGCCGCTTACACAGCCTGATGAGGATTTTGAGGCGCTGAAAGAACGGCTCCTGAATTATCCCGGTTTCATGCGTGAAGATAAGGATTTTTTTGTCGAACCGTTTGTAACCGCGCTTGAAAAAGAGTCCCTCATATATTTTCCCTATTGGGAGTCAGAATATCGGATTGCGCATGACAGACGCAAAAAGTGTGAGGCGCGGCTTGAATCGCTTTTGAGACCGTGCGATCGTGTATTCTCACACTATCAAAAAAACAGGGCAGCCGCTTTCCTTTCGTTCAGCATAACCTGCAACGGGCGCGGATTACAATCACCGGATGCTTTTTTTGCCGCTGTGCCGCTGCCTCAGAATGAACGAGATGTTGAGCAGGCCTTTTTTCAGTTGTTTCATGAGTACACACATCAATTCACTGACAGCCTGCTGAATCGGACGATCCGTATGGACGACGGTACGCATGATTTGTCGGAGAACCTTGTAATCCTGACAGATTATTTCATTATAAAGAAAATCCGTGAAGAAATGGCGAAAGAATATCTTTCATGGATTTCTGCAAGCTGCGGCGGTACCGGAACTCCCCTTGACGAGGCGGCTTTTTTGAATCTGTTCCGTATTCCGCCGGATCTGGAGGAAATGATGCTGAAAGAGATAAGAGACATTCCATAAATGAAGGAAATTGACGATCGGATTTGAAGGAGAAAAACACACAATGCTTTTTATCAAGAACCTGGAAACGCCAAGACTGACGATTCGTTCCTGGAATAGGTCCGATAAAGACTTTACGCTGTCTCTATGGGGAGACAAAGAAAACGGAAAATATATGAGTGACCCTGTCCGTGAGAACATGGATGAGACATATCTCAAATGTGTCGATGAGATGGAGGACAACCCTGAGGGATATTATCTGGTTGCTGAATGGAAAGAAGATGGTACGCCTGTCGGTACCTGCTGCATATTTCCTGAAAACGGAAATTACGATATCGGGTACTGCATCTCAAAAGACCATTGGAAAGAAGGCCTTGGAACCGAAATGGTTGATGCTGTCATTCGCTGGGTTAAGGCGGAAGGCGGCGAGTCCATTACGGCAGAAGTGGCTGACGTCAATCTTGCGTCGGCTGCGCTTCTGCGCAAATTTGGGTTTTCAGAGGACAGAAAAACGCGCTATAAAAAGTGGGGGGAAGAAACCTATTTTGATGCTCATTATTATAGGCTGAACCTGGAGTGAACATTCTACTTTTCACAACCAAATTCGGTCGAGCGCTGCGATAAGATGGGCTTATGCTCTGTAGAATACAAAGACGCTGTGGAACAAAGAAAAGGAGAGATTATTGAGTTTTCAATAAATATATGAAAAATCGTCCAATAAAAATGAGTATGACGTGCGTATAGTAAATGAGCAAGCTTATTTCTTTAAACAGTGATCAGGTAAAATGTAAAATGGGAGATTATGATGAAGAAGAAAGCAGTCATTATCGCATTACTTGGGGGCGCAATGCTGTTGTCAGCGTGTCAGGCAAATGCAGTCGATCAGGAAAGAGAAACGACGCCGACTGGTTTTTCCGCGGAGGACAGCTACGTATCGGAACCGGTCACGTTCGTATGGGAGGAAGTCGGATTTGGCGGCGACTTTGTCGTTACACTGGAACCGTTTAACACGTTCCAAATGTGTGAAGGACCCCTGAGCAGCACGGTCTACAGAGGTTATTTTCATGTGGACGGGGATGTTGTCACGCTGAGAGACTCCGCGACATCGGCGGAACATAAGGATTTCCTGTTCCGCATCAATGACGACAAGACGGAGCTGACGTTCATCGCCGACGGTTCCGATGAACTGCCGTTTAGCAGGCTCGAAGACGGCGCCTTTTTCAGCACAGAGATCCATCATGACGACAGCGAATACTGGGAATCAGAGCCGGCGCAGGAAGGGGGCGGAGAATCGGATGCGATCCCGGCGGTTATGGTAGATGGCGAGCTTTATTTTTCGACCGGAGAAGAAAGCACCGTCAGCGGACGCTGCGGCAATATGGATGGAACTATCACGTCGACGGTCGACAGTTCGGAGTATCCCGCGGAGGATAACCAGTCAAATTTTGGGATCGGAGCCGGTTATCAGTACGGCCCGGAGAAAGATACGATCGAAGTCTGCATGGCGGAAGGAAGCGGCGAAAAGCGCTGGATCGTGTTTAAGAAGCGTCCGCACAGCGAAATGGCGCCGGAGAGCTTCGGCGGCGGGAAAGGAGAGTTGTGAGATGAAGGAACGTATGAAAATGAATCGGAAGGCGTGCGCGGCCATTTGTGCCGCTGCGGTTCTGATACTGATCGCGGCGTTTTTTCTGTACCAACTGAACCAGTGGCGTTCAAAAGGTACAGATAGGGATGGGTTTTATACCGGATATGTTATATTGACGGATCATGGCGCTTATTTCGAGGCGAAGTATGATTCTAACTTTTTTGACAAAGGAGAATTGGTGAAAATCAATTATCAGCCGGACGGCGTACTTATCGATTTTCCGGAGGATGAGGTTTCCACAGGCGACGAGATCCGGATGGAGATTCACAGGGTCGGAGATTTGCTTCCGCCGGTGGCGATTGGGGACGGGTACGAGAAAATAAGCTCCGGCGGTGCGGACCGCATCGATTTCGCGGTTCTGGAAAAGCTGAAGGAACTGGGCTGTCAGGTTAAATAACACAAGGCAAAAAATACCTTTAACGGGGAGCTTGCCAAGAGCGGCAATTTTCCTTTCTTTAGCAGTTATATTTTTTATTATTGAGATATCGGGGGAAAAAGTAGACCGGATTCGGGAGGACCATACGGTGGGGGAGGAAAAGACGGGGGACGAGGGAGAATTTTTACGAGACCCTGAAGCGGTATAGGAAGGCATAGAAGACATCCGCAGAAACGATTTTCCCGCACTTAACCTGGAAATTCGGACAAAATAATAGTATGAAAATCACACTGCTTACAGAGTCATCGGACA
>CANQGA010000279.1 GCA_947600145.1 uncultured Lachnospiraceae bacterium
TCAAAGCCCTCTGCTGGCAGGCGATTCCGTATTTAAGCACCCGCTTAATCCCCCGCTCCCGCAGTGCCGCGTCATAGCGGCGGGCTTCGATCTGCACGAGCGCCTGCTGCGCGCTCTTTTCCAGATCGCCGCCGTGGGCGTACTTCACTTCCATGATGATTCCCGGGCTGCCTTCCTTCGGCTTAATCAGGATGTCGCCATAGCCGTCGCCGGTCTCATAGTTGCTCGTCACATACCAGTCTCCCTTGTAGCTCAGGATACCCAGCAGAATACCGTGGTAGAAATTCTCCTTCAGATTCCGCCGCGCAAATGTATCCCTGATACTCACGGTCATCGCCAGATATTCTTCCAGAAGCCCTTCCGCCTTTCCGGCGTCGCCTGCCAGCAGCGCGCCGCAGAACTCGCGCACCATCGCGCCGTCCTGCTTCACCCGCTCCCTGAACAGGTCCATGATCTGGGTCGTAAATATGTCGCGGATCTCCATGTTCGGGATCGCTAACGGCAGCTTCTTCCCATCCGCCCCGCCGCGCTTCGTCAGATATCCGGTCATATAAAGCAGACTCCAGACGTTCTCGACGGAATCATACATTTCACGATAGGTAAGCTCCTGACGGATCTCTTTCATTACCGCTTCGCCGGCCACCAGATCCTCCAGTTCATCCATCGCGACACTCATATCCATCTTCTGCACAAATGTACGGATCACGTCATTTCCGCTGGAATTCGCCCAATAGTTCTCGGGCTGCGCTTTGGGCGCCGTCCGCAGAAGATCAATATAGTTGATCACATCCCACGGACAATACATATCAGCATCGCCGAAGCAGTACCCGTCGTACCACTCCTTCACAGCCCCATAGCAGTCAGACAGACCATAATACTCCAGCATATCCCGAACCTCATCGTCAGTGAACCCAAAAGCCTTATCAAAACGCGGATCCGTAATCGTTAAAACCTTCATATTATTCATCCCGGTGAAGATGCTCTCCTTCGAGATCCGCAGACACCCGGTCAGCACCGCGAACTGCAGGCTGTGGTTCGTCTTCAGCGCCTGGCTGAACATACTGCGGATCAGCTGTACCATTTCATCATAGTATCCGCCATAGAATGCCTTCTGCAGCGGCACATCGTACTCGTCGATCAGCAGGATCACCTTCTGGCCGTAATGCCTGGCCAAAAGCCGGCTCAGATCCCACAGGCTGCTGCAGATCGTCTCCTTAGACATATCCCGCTTCACCAGGCTTGTGTACAGCGACCGCTCGTCTTCCGAGAGTTTCGGACTTGTGTACAGAAAATCAAACCGCGATGCCTCAGCGCTGAGTCTTATGGCGGCAAGCCTGCAGGCTGACTGAAAATCGCTTCCCTCCACATCTTTCAGCGACACAGATATCACCGGAAACTTCCCCATGTATTTCCCGCGCAGCTCCGTCTCCTTCGAAATGGCCAGGCCGTCGAAAAGCGCCGGATCCCCGCCGATCTCAAAAAAGCATTTCAGCATACTCATATTCAGCGACTTTCCAAACCGCCGCGGCCGGGTAAACAGGGTTACTTTCGCCCTGCTGCGCAAAAGCTCCGCAATCAGGCCCGTCTTATCCACATAATAGTAGTTTTCATTAATGAGCTGATCGAAATCTTCCACCCCTATCGGAAGCATCTTCTTACCCCAATCCACAGCGCCACCTCCGTTCCGTCCGCAGATACCTTTTCTTTTCAGTATACTCAAAACAGAGAGTCTATGCAAGAAATTTCTTTTCCTGATGAACCGCAGGTACGGGAGTGAAGCTTATATCATGCACCTCCGCTCTATCTACTTCAGCAGTTCAATGATCTCCTCATTCCCTTTCTCCACGGCATACTCGTACAGCGAACGCCCATCCGGCAGCGGGATCGACTTGTCAGCGCCGTATTCCAGCAGGATCCGTACGCAGTCCTCCGCGTTCCAGCCGACCGCACATCTAAGCGCAGTATTTCCCTTGTAATCAGTGGCGTTTACGTCCGCGCCATGCTCCAGCAGGATCCGCAGGATCTTCGCATCGCCAATTGCGGACACCATAAGCGGGGGTGCTCCGTAAGGGGCCGATATAATATTCACATCCGCTCCATAAGAAAGCAGCGCCTCTACTGATTCCGTATCCCCTGTCTTCGCCGCGGCATAAATAGGGTATATAATTTGATCCGAATCGACCTCATTTGGGTTCACGCCTGCCAGTACGAATTCCCGAACGATCTGTGCCGGATCCTCTATAATTCCATACCCTTCACGCCCCAGAATATTTGACAGCGCAGGCGCCATATCGCTGCGGATCTCAGGCGAAACAAACTGCAGACATGCTCTCACCTGTTCTGAAGTTGTACAGTGGCTCAGGATATTGATACTTGCATTCGTTTCCTCTGCGAGAGGACTAAATAATGTATCCTGCATTATCATGTCCAAAAAGCGTGGGGTCCGGTTACTAATAAATATATAAAAGATCAGTTCCTTCGCCATATCACCTAAATCCGCTGATTTCAAATATAGCTGAAGATATTTACTATCTTCACAAAAAGACAATGTTTCTGCTAGTTGAAGACCGCAGCTGAAAGCCCCTTTTATATTTTCATAATTCCAGTCAAACTGCTTGTTTTTGATCAGATCATCTAAAATCGTTTCATTCTCTCCAGCCAAAGCCATTGTTAATAGTGTTTCACGTTTATCATTGACCTTGTCTGTTGATACTTTATCAATTAATTCAAAATATACTTCCTCGTTACCGGCTGCCGCTGCGGCCATCAGCAGATTATTCCCAATCCGATCCGTATAATCAAACGGAATATTCCAAATACTTATTTCCTGTTTTAATTGATCCACTGTCCCGACCGCAGCAGTATAAAAAACAATCCTCTTCTTCTCTTCCTCGTTATACTCACGATTCGCGAAAAACCGAAGAAAACCTTCCGTATCACCAAGTATTACCGCATCTACACAGTCTTCCGATTCCGGCCTCATATTACTTTTTCTCAATCCGTCTGACAACACTTTCAGTGCCGAATAACAAATATATTGCTGTTCTTTTAATACAGATAACATCTTCGGACGCAGGTCTGCACCCTGTTCCAGCAACAGCTCTATTCTCTTCTTCTCGTGTACGTTAAGAGCCATATCATTCTTTATCTTTACAACAGCATCCTCCAACACATTGTTCCCATCCTTATCCATTACATTAATGTCGCACCCATTCTCAATCAACTTCTTAATAAATTTTGAGTATTCTATGCTATATTGATATTGATTTAGAAACATCAGTTCATTTTGTCCATCCCTATCTACAAACTGAATATTGGCGCCATGATCAATAATATAATAGGCAAAATCAAATGTTGATACTTTGACGGCATAACGAAATAATGAACTATTCGGATCTTTCTGTGTCTTTCCTTTCTTTATCGCCTGATCCCACATATTCCTGTTGGAAAGAAGAATCACGTCCTCAAGCGTAGTTCCTTCCGGTTCCAAAGCGT
>CANQGA010000280.1 GCA_947600145.1 uncultured Lachnospiraceae bacterium
GTCCTGGGCGATTTTGCTCAGGTGGTCAGCGACGTGCAGAACGTGGTGACGAAGCTGAACAGCACGTACCGCAGCATTATCCGCATCACCGGCGTGGCGCCGGATGAGTACCGCGACTACCAGATCGAGAAGCGTCTCCCGACCCTGACCGGGAACCTGACAGAGATCAAGAACGATCTGGACGCGATCCTGGCGAAGCTGGACGCGCTGAATGTCCGGGGCAGCGAGGAAAATGTGATCATCACCATGCGCGACCAGCTGCAGGACATCGTAAAGGACACGGAGAAGGTCACCAAGATGGTCGGCGACTTTAAGACCAATGTCAGCGCCCTGGGTACCTGGATCTCCAACGCCCAGTCACAGCCGCTGCAGCTGGACGCCATCTATGTCCTGTCCCCGGACCAGGGCCTGCCGAAGACGAAGAATTCGTTCTTAAGCAAGCTGAGCCACGAGTTCAAGAAGCTTTACTATTCCTTTATCGTCGATTACAACGCCATCGGCAACATCGCCGAGGAGGGCGAGGATTCCCGCACGATCACCGTGTGGGTCGGCAGCGGCCGTGACCAGGCCAACGTGATCAAGGCGCTGGTGGACGAGACGTTCACGCCGAAGACCAACATTAATGTCAATGTCATGCTGGTGGATATGAACACCCTGCTGCAGGCGTCCCTGGCCGGACAGGGCCCGGATGTGGCGCTCCAGGTGGCCAATGGCGGAGGCGCGGTGGTTACTTCCTCCACCGGCACTACAGGCGGCGGCAACGATCTCCCGGTCAACTACGGTCTTCGAAGCGCCGCAGTCGACTTAAGCACTTTTCCCGACTGGGAAGAGGTGGCGTCGCGGTTCCGGGACAGTGCCCTGGAGCAGTTCTCCTTTGACGGTTCCCTCTACGCGCTGCCGGAGACCCAGAACTTCGAGATGATGTTCTACCGCAAGGATATCTTAAATGAGCTCGGCATCGAGGTGCCGAAGACCTGGGATGAGATGAAGGTGGTCATCTCGGAGCTGTCCAAGAACCAGATGAGCGTGGGCATGCTTCCGTCGGAGCTGACATTTACCAGCCTTCTCTTCCAGCACGGCGGCGAGCTGTACAACGAGGACGGCACGAAGTCTGCCCTGGATTCCGAGGCTTCGATCAACGCTTTCAAGACCTATTGCGAGTATTACACCGATTACAAGCTGGACCGCGCGACCAGCGTGGAGCAGCGGTTCCGTACCGGCGAGTCGCCGATCATCATCGCCGACTACACGACCTACAACGTCCTGGAGGTATCCGCTCCGGATATCAAGGGACTGTGGGGATTCACCACACTGCCGGGCGTCGAGCAGGAGGACGGTACGATCAATAACATTTCCGCGAGCACCGGCCTGGCCTGCATGATGATGAACGGCAGCAAGGACAAGGCGGCTGCCTGGGAATTCATGAAATGGTGGCTGTCCGGAGACACCCAGACCTCCTACGGCAAAGAGATGGAAGGCCTGATGGGCGAGGCGGCCCGGTATCCCACGGCGAATGTGGAAGCCTTCGGCAATCTGCCCTGGCCGTCGGATGATTACGAGGCGCTGGAGGCGCAGCTGAACAACGTGAAGGGCATCCGTCAGGTACCCGGCAGCTACTTCACATGGAGAAATGTGAACAACGCGTTCTACGCGGTGGTGGCGGCCGACGAGGACAAGAAGATGCAGCCCCGCGAGGCCATGAACGAGTACATCGAGTACATCAACGCCGAGATCACCGGCAAGCGCCAGGAGTTCGGCATGGCGACCGCGGAGGATCTGGAAGAAGAGCAGAATGCGCAGGAGAAGCCGCCGTTAGCGGTTTCCAGGAATTAGGAGGTGAACGGGATGGAACACAAGACGAAATGGCAGTATCTGAAAGAGGATTTGCATCGGTGCCGGACCTGTTACGTAATGCTGGCCCCCTACTTTATCCTGTTTTTCATTTTTACCGTGCTTCCTGTGGCTGCGTCGGTGGTCATCAGCTTCACCGATTTCAACATGCTGGAGGTCCCCCATTTTGTGGGGTGGAAGAATTATATCAAACTGATCCTGGATGACGACGTGTTTAAGAAAGCGTTTAAGAACACGATCATCTTCGCCGTGATCACAGGCCCGTTAAGTTACATGATGTGCTTCCTGTTCGCCTGGATCATCAATGAGTTCAAAGGAAAGCTCCGCGCATTCCTGACCCTGATCTTCTACGCGCCGTCCATTTCCGGCAACGCGTTCATGGTCTGGTCCATCATCATCTCCGGCGACCGTTACGGCTACTTAAACGGCTGGCTGATGAAGTGGGCGTTCACCTACGCGCCGATCCAGTGGATGCAGACGGAGAAATACGTCTTACCCATATTGATCGTCGTCCAGTTATGGCTGAGTCTCGGTACCGGCTTTCTGACCTTCATCGCAGGTCTTCAGACCGTGGACAAGAGCCTGTTCGAGGCCGGAGCCATGGACGGGATCAAGAACCGGTGGCAGGAGCTGTGGTACATCACGCTTCCGTCCATGCGGCCCCAGCTGATGTTCGGCGCGGTCATGCAGATCACCCAGTCCTTCGCTGTGGCTGATATCTCCATCAACCTGGCCGGCAACCCCAGCGTCAACTATTCCGGCGCGACCATTGTCACCCACCTGATGGACTACGGCAGCGGCACCCGGTACGAGATGGGTTACGCCTGCGCCATCGCGGCGATCCTGTTCGCGCTGATGGTAGGCACCAACCAGCTGATCCAGACGCTGCTTCGAAGGGTAGGTGAGTGATATGGCAGAAGCGAAAGCAAAACGCAGGCTGTTTCGCAAACATAAACAGAAGCAGCTGAACCGCTCCATGGCGGGAAATACGATCCTGTTTGTGCTGATGGGCATCTGCGGCGTGTTCATGGCGCTGCCGCTTGTCATGATCATCAACAACGCGTTCAAGCCCCTGGATGAGCTGTTCCGCTTCCCGCCGCAGATCTTCGTGCGCAACCCGTCCTTTGACAACTTCGGCGACCTGTACGTGCTGATGAGCAGCTCCTGGGTACCGTTTACCAGGTACATCCTGAACACGATCATCATCACCGGCTGCGGCACCGTTGGCCATGTGCTCTGCGCGTCCCTGGCGGCTTACCCGCTGGCGAAATGGCAGTTCCCCGGGAAGAAGTTCCTGTTCCAGATGGTCGTGCTGTCCCTGATGTTCTCCTACAACGTGACGGCCATCCCCAACTACATGATCATTTCCTGGCTGGGGATCAATAACACCTACCTGGCGGTGGTGCTTCCGGCGTTCGCGTACGGCTTGGGACTCTACCTGATGAAGCAGTTCATGGAGCAGCTGCCGGATTCCCTGATCGAATCCGCAAGGCTTGACGGCGCCGGTGAATTTAAGATCTTCTTCACTATCGTCATGCCGAACGTGAAGCCCGCCTGGCTGACGCTGGCGATCTTCCAGTTCCAGTCCCTGTGGGCCAACACCGG
>CANQGA010000281.1 GCA_947600145.1 uncultured Lachnospiraceae bacterium
TTGTCCACCGTGCCGTCCACGCCGATCGCATGGCCGGGACATGCCTGTCTGCAGGCGCCGCAGCGATCACACAGATGAAGAACCGCTTCCTGTGTGCCTTCAAGCTCCGCGTCCGTCAGAATGAAGCAGTACCGGAGAAACGGTCCGAACTCCTCATTGAGCAGCGCGCCGTGAAATCCCTTTTCTCCCAAACCGCATTTCACTGCGGCGCTCAAAAAATCCATCTGATTTTCCGCTGTTTTCCCCCTGCTGACCGCATCATAGGCGACCTCCGGATTTGTGCCGCCTTCCTCTCTCATGATCTGCTGATGCCGCCGCTGCGGCAGGGCCAGAAAGCCGTTCTCCTCCAGGAACATGGCGACGCGCAGTTGAGCCATAGGCATAATGGTTTCTTCCATATTCTCAACGCCCATCGTGGTATACTGATAGTAGGTGCTCCCTTCGTATACCCCACGGTAAATACCGCGCAGAACCCGGAATCCCAGACCGATCACCGTTTTCGTTTCCGGCATGATCGAAAAAACAGGATCGTCCGAGCTGAACCTGTCGGCTGACGCAAAGCCTACAAGATCTGCGCCCTGCTGCTTTGCCAGTTCTGTAATCCTCTCTCTCATATCTGCTTTCGCCCCCTTCTACAGTTCGCCGACCAGATGTCTGTAACAGGCCACATCACATTTTCTGCCGCAAAGACAGGCGGAATATCCCCATTGTGTATTGGGCAGAAAGTTCAGTTTCGGATACAGCGCGCGAGCCGATTCTGCGTCAAAACGCTTTTCTCCGTTCAGAATCTGCTCCCGCTCCGGATCCCCTTCAAGAAAGTCCTCCGTCATAAATGGATTGGAACGGTGCGCGCCCTTGTAATATACACTGCACTGCCAGGTATCCGGTCCATTTTCTCCGATTGCATGTCCCGGACAGGCGCAGACGCAGGCCATACATCCGTCACATAGGTTTCCCGTCAGCGCGGGATCACAGTCCAGAGGCGCATCTGTGATGATAAAGCAATAGCGCAGAAACGGCCCATATTTTCTGTTCAGAATGCTTCCGCTTAACCCTGTCTCTCCGATGCCGCATGCCCGGGCCGCTTTTCCGAAATCGAGGATTACATCCGGAACCGGCTTCCCTTCCTCCACCGCCACGGCATGAACCAGCTCATAGGTGTCCATCACCTCCGGATTCGTGGTTTTATCTCCCTGAATCCGCAGATTCGGTATGGATTTCTGCAGGCAGGCGTCATATCCTTCATCTTCAATCATGCCGCAGATTTTTAGCAGGAAAATTTCCGCC
This sequence comes from uncultured Lachnospiraceae bacterium, assembly GCA_947600145.1. Taxonomy (GTDB): domain Bacteria; phylum Bacillota; class Clostridia; order Lachnospirales; family Lachnospiraceae; genus UBA3402. Next base: position 1,288 of record CANQGA010000281.1, read on the forward strand.
ATCTCCTCGCTTAAATACTTTACGCCTAGGCGTTTGCGAAACGCCGCGAGCCGCATAAATACGGCATTTCTTGTTACTAAAAAACAAATAACTCCTCACTGGATATGGTATAATAGAGTTGTCCAGAAACTATAAACCATACACCCAAGAAAGGAGTTATTCTGATACCTATGATACCATATAAACAGCTTTCTTTGGCAGATATTTTTCAGGATTGCCAGGAAAAATTTGATAATGACAAACCTGCGTTTCTGTCTCTATTAGAACACCATATCGATATTGATGAAATGATCCCGATTACTTTTCGTAATCATTTCTATGCATCAACGGGCAGAACCCGTAAATACCCTTTACAGGCTTTTATCCTTGAAATCCTGCTCTGCAGGATTTCTTCCTTGTTTGGAATCAAGATTGCGAACTCGTTTCGCAATTACCTATTTTGATATCTTTATAGAAAAGGTTCAGCCAGCTTGTCCTAAATGTCTCTCCGGAAAATCTTCCCGGAATTTGTTTCTCCATTCACAAACCTTAGAATTGTGTTTTTACGCCGGAAACATGGAGTGCTTCCTGAAGTTTCTTTCTATCCAACATATGATTACTGCATTTTTCTTTTACACAAAGAGCCGCTGCCGTCCCTGCCGCTTCTCCCGAGAGCGCTGCCACAGGAATCACTCTTGTCAGCTCCCAGCCGTCATCCTTTGCGCTGATGATGCGACCTCCCGCGAACAGATTACCGACCTTCCGATTATACAGAGAAGCATATGGCAATTGAAAATGTCTGCCTGCTTTTCTGAAATCTCCAAACACGCCGACAGAATCCTCAATTACAATGCCATCTTCACTTCCATCGAATTCTGCCTCACCCACAATCCTGCGAATCTTCCGGAACTGGGGCATCAAAGGAATGCTCATCACATCTCTGCTGTCTTTATCTTCTGATTTGAGGCGCTTCAGCACCTGCTTTCCTCCCCAGATCATATATTCTGTCACATCATCTGCCGAAATAACCTGTATGAAGCCCTTCCCCTCCGGGTTTCCGTTTCCAAACAAGTCGCTTCCCGCGTTTTTCCATTTTCTGGCCGTTCGAAAATCCCCCGTCTCAGCAAGCTCTTTGGCGCCTTCCCTATCTATCTCGTGTGTTATGTATGAAAAATAGTTATTTCCAAGTTCTGTCGGTATCCCTGCGCGATCACAGATACACGCGTCTCCAGTTGCATCCACTACCATCTTTGCCGGAAAATATTCTCTCCCGCCCACCGTTTCCACCAGGATTCCCTTGCAGACGCCGTTTTCTACATCCGGATAGGTCGCCAGGGTGTCCAGTCTGAGCGACACTCCATTCTCTTCCAGATATTCCAGCATTGCCAGTGCGAAAATGCCGGGAGAAAAATGAGTACTATACCTCTCATTGCAGGCTGCATATTTCCCTTCACCGCCCCACTTTTCAGGCAGTCTGTCAAATCCGTATTTTACAGAAAGTTTGATCAGCTCTTCTGCAATTCCGGTAACCATCTGTGTTCCCTTTCCGTCACAGAGCGGCTCATACCAGCTGATAAGGCCTATCGTGGCAAGCCCTCCCAGAACCACCTGCTTCTCCATAAGCAGTGTTTTTGCACCGTTTCTTGCCGCCGCAACGGCCGCTGCCACTCCTGCGACTCCGCCGCCTACCACTATCACATCATACTCCTGCATTCTCCTGGTCTCTATTTCCTGCATCTTCTCCTACCTTTCAAGCGGATATTCATTTATAAAGTTTAAACCCCCGTTAAGAATCTGTCTACTACTAATTGCCTAAACTGTGGTGATAGACTTGCAAAATACGCGGTAAATCCTGTCACACGCACAACCATATCCGGGTACAAATCCGGATTCTCATTTGCCGCAAGCAATTTGTCTCCATCCAAAATATTGATGTTAATGAGTGTTCCGCCCTGTTTAAAATGAGACACGATCAAACGCAGTACCGTATCCACACCTTTTTCATCTGCTGCAAGCTGCGGATCGAACTCCAATTGCAGGGGTGCGGTATTTCCATAGCCGCACTGCACAGAAGCGATTCCATTTGCCTGTGCGGTCGGCGCACCATCTGTTCTGAAATGCGGATTAGGATTTGCGCCGTGGGAAATCGGTTCTCCCTTTCTTCTGCCATTTGGTG
>CANQGA010000282.1 GCA_947600145.1 uncultured Lachnospiraceae bacterium
ACGGACTATGACGATACGATCGAGAACAAGCTGGTGGCGTTCAAGAAGGAGATGGTCACCAATACCTTCGGCGAGTGGCTGGCGGCCAACGGCCTTAAGCAGGCCCGGATCGCCGAGACGGAGAAATACGCCCATGTGACGTTCTTCTTCAACGGCGGCGTGGAAGAGCCCAATGAGGGGGAGGACCGGTTCCTGATCCCGTCCCCGAAGGAGGTTCCGACCTACGATCTGAAGCCGGAGATGAGCGCGCCGGGCGTCTGCGACAAGCTGGTGGAGTGCATTAAGTCCGGCAAATACGACGTGATCATCATCAATTTCGCGAACCCGGATATGGTGGGACATACCGGCGTGGAGGCCGCGGCGATCAAGGCCATCGAGACGGTGGACGCCTGCGTGGGCCGCGCGGTGGACGCGATCAAGGAGGTGGACGGCGTGATGTTCATCTGCGCCGACCACGGCAACGCGGAGCAGCTGATCGACTATGAGACCGGCGAGCCGTTTACGGCTCATACGACGAACCCGGTGCCGTTTATCCTGGTGAACGCGGATCCGTCTTACAAGCTGCGTGAGGGCGGCAAGCTGGCGGATATCGTGCCGACGCTGATCGAGCTGATGGGCATGGAGAAGCCGAAGGAAATGACCGGGGAGTCGCTGCTGGTGAAGTGATCCGGCGTGCGGCGGCAAGCTATCTGCCGGCAAATGATCCGGCGGACGGCGGCAAGCTATCTGCCGGCAAGTGATCCGCCGGGATGCAGACGCAGACACGGCGGAAATCAAACAGAATAAGTACATGACAGAAGCTGCCGTTTCCGCGGCGCCGGGCGTCTTTGATATGCTCACTCCCGCGGGGCGGCAGCTTTTTTCGTTTCAGGATGCCCCGGAAAAATTTTTTAAAAAACACTACACATTTTGGCATATTTCGTGTATAATGAATTGCTATATAAATATTTACAGATTATAAATGCTGTTGTCGAGGTAAACAGCAGGCCGAGGATACGGCTACTAAATGCTTCAAAGGGGTGTGAGTATGCAGATGGTGGAATTTCTGGAGAGGCTGAATCCGGAGACGGAAGTGATCCTGGCTCTCTCTATGATCTTATTTGCGGGTTTTATCATGACCAGGCTGACCAACACGCTGAATATGCCGAAGGTCAGCGGCTATATTCTGGCGGGGATCCTGATCGGGCCGTACTGTCTGAATTTTATTCCGGTACATATCATCGAGGATATGGGATTTGTCAGCGACGTGGCGCTGGCTTTTATCGCGTTTGGCGTCGGAAAATTCTTTAAGAAGGAAGTGCTGATGAGCACGGGCAGGCGGATCATCGTGATCACGGTCAGCGAGGCGCTGGGGGCCGGCGTGCTGGTCACGCTGGTGCTGAAGCTGGTATTTAGGCTGGACTGGGGATTCGCGCTGATCCTGGGCGCCATCGCCACGGCCACGGCACCGGCCAGCACGATGATGACGATCAACCAGTACAAGGCGAAGGGCGAGTTCGTCAATACGCTGCTGCAGATCGTGGCGCTGGACGATGTGGTCTGCCTTCTGGCGTTTTCCATCGTATCGGCGGTGATCAACGGCCTGGAGGCGGGGAATCTGTCGGTTCACGACGTGGTGGTCCCGGTCGGCTACAATGTGCTTGCCATCGGCCTCGGGGTCTTCTGCGGTTATTTCTTAAGCCGCCTTCTGGTACCGACCAGGAGCCGCGATAACCGGCTGATCCTGGCGATCGCCATGCTGATGGGCCTGACCGGCCTGTGCGCCGCGGTGGATATCTCGCCGCTTCTGTCGTGCATGGTGTTCGGCGCGGTCTATATCAACCTGACCCGGGACAAGAAGCTGTTCCGGCAGATGAATAACTTCACGCCGCCGGTGATGTCGCTGTTTTTCGTGGTCTCGGGGATGAACCTGGATCTGAACGCGCTGACGGCGGTGGGAAGCATCGGCGTGTGCTATTTCCTGGTGCGTATCGTGGGAAAATATCTGGGAACGTATCTAAGCTGTCTGGCGATGAAGACCAGCTCCCAGATCCGCAATTATATGGGATTCGCGCTGATCCCGCAGGCCGGCGTCGCCATTGGTCTGGCGTTCCTGGGCCAGCGGGTGCTTCCGGAGGCGACGGGGAACCTGATGCTGACGATCATTCTGGCCTCGTCGGTGCTTTATGAAATGGTGGGACCGGTCAGCGCCAAGGCGGCGCTGTTCCTGTCGGGGAGTATCCCCGGCGGCGCGGTGCCGGTGCGGCAGGCCGTGACGGTGGATGGACAGCTTGTCGAAGTGCCGGAGACGGATGTCCCGGAGAGTCTTGTGGAAGGAGATGCCCCGGAGGGCCTTGTGGAAGGAGATGCCCCGGAGGGCCTCACGGAAGAAGATGACCCGGCTGAGCCCGAGGCGGAGCAGGAGGATCAGGCAGTATCGGAGGCGGAGGAGAAAACGGATGATTCGGCGGCGCATGAGGCGGCGGAAACGTCCGGTCCGGGAAACAGTAAAACGGCTCCCGCCGAAGAGGGCGAGAGCCTGACCATGGGTCTTCCTGAACTTCAGGAGTACAATAAAGGCGTTGACGAGCGGGACGATTACGACGTGGAGAAGATCGTAAAGCCCCCGAAAACGAAGAAAAAGAAGAAGCACAAATAAATTACCGGTTCTCGAACAGCTTCGAATAGATCTCCTCGCTCAGCGCGTCCACATACGCCTGATCCGGCAGATCCTGTCCGGTTACAAGCAGGTCCTGGATGACCTGGAAGCGCTTCAGGCTCAGTTCTTCTTCGCTTAAGTCTTCCGGGCCGGAAATGGCGCTGTCAATGTTCTCCGCGGTGTACTGACCGAGGAACCAGTCCAGGATGTCGTGGGTGTGGGTCTTCTCTTCGGCGATCTGCGGCGCCAGCTTCTTCGCGGAGCTGCTGGTGCGCGCGAAGACGATCAGCGAGAAGACGCCCATGACGGTCAGCGCGCCCTGAAAGATCAGTTTGGACACAGGGGCCATGGGAATGTTGATGATGCCGGCCCAGCACAGCGCTGAGATGATGAGGAGCACGCCGCCCACCAGCAGGAACGCGGAGGCGGAGGACTTTAAGTCGTCGTATTTCTGGGACTTGTCCACATAGACGTGGACGGGCTCGGGCGGCAGGATCTGCTGCGCCCGGCGCCGGACTTCCTCTTCAAGGGCCCGGAGTTCTTCCTCCGTGGGGGCGTCTTCTTCTGAATCATCATCCCGTGCCCCGTCTTTTTTCAGGTATTCTTCATACATGGCCTTCTCCCGGGCCAGTTCTCTGGCGCGCTCTTTCGCGCGTTCTTCGGCCATGGCCGCCTTCGCGGCTTCTTCTGATTCATATAATGGGCCGCCGCAGTCTGTGCAGACGGTGATTCCTTCTACGAATTCCATATCGCATTTGGGACAGTATGGCATATGCGTATCTCCTTGT
>CANQGA010000283.1 GCA_947600145.1 uncultured Lachnospiraceae bacterium
GCTGCGTTAGTATCCGCAGCAGCTCTGTTGGCTATCGGCGCTTCCATGACCGCTTCCGCGAATACCTGGTCTGGTGTAGACGGCAGTCTTGACTGGACATGGGTAGACCGCAACGGAAATGCGATTGAGGAAGAAGGATGGCACAGAGGCAACAGCAACTGGGGTTCAAACGCTCAGTATTACTATTTCGCTGATGAGAATGGCGAAATGGCGATCGATCGTCCGGTTGAGTGGGGCGCCGATCTGTATTACGTTGATGAACTGGGCCGCCGTGTAACAAACACCTGGAAACTGGTTGATCTGGAAGATGGTTATACAATGCCTGATGGCACCGATGTTGACTCCGTCTACTACTTCTTTGGCAGTAACGGTAAGGCGGTTCGGGCAAGCGAAGGAAATGAATACGAAGCCAAAAAAGTCATTAAGGATACTGGTCGTACAGACACCGGCACCTTTGTATTCAGCGAAGATGGTTATATGATCCTTGGTCGTGTACCGGTTGGATCGAGCATTTATTATTGCGTACAGCCCGATGATTCTTACTTCATTGGTCTTACAGAAGGAACCGCTTGGAATTATGTGACTGGCGAAGCTTTGAACGGATGGGCTAAAATGGATGTCGAGGTTATGCTCGATGAGACAGATATCGACCCGGATTATAACAATGTTGAGTGGTTTTACTTCGATAGCTGCAAGCTTTATAGAACAGCAGGCCCCAAGACTATCAGCGGTGTCAACTACACATTTGATGAAAATGGTGTCCTGGGTTATTGGGGCGCCACGGCAACTCACGGAAGTGCATCGCCGTATAGTAACTATAAAGTATATGTAGATGGCGATAATTATACCTCTACAACCGGAAATAAGTGGCTTAACTTCCAGGACGACGACTGGTACTATATCATTAATGCCAGAGAAGCAGATGGAAAGAGTGCTTTCCAGAAGGGTGTTATTTTCAACTATGACTTGGGTGCTGACGTTGCAGACTCGGATGATGACTGCAAAGGCCCGGCTCGTCTGATTAAAGTTGGTGGAAAGACTTTCCTGATTGGCAATAACGGAGTAATGAAGGTCGGATACAACAAAGTGGAATCTAAGGATGTAGCGATATGGGTTGCTGAAGATTCTGATAAGGACGGATATGCTAATTGGAATGGAACCAGCTTCAAATATTACGTTCCGGTTAAGACAGCAACCGATCTCTATTTCTTCTTTGATGACTCTACCGATCATGACGGAGACAGAGGTGAATTACAGGTCGGAAGGCATTCCTACACTGATGAAGACGGCGTAGTCCGCACCCGTTTCTTCAAGGCCGATGGTACAACAGAGGCTTATGCAATTTGCGATAACTATCTGTTCGAGAACGGTGAGTTAGTTGTTGCCGAAGATGGTGATTACAGAGTAGTTACGCTGACCACTTCCGATGCCGTAAATCAGTATACTGTAAAGAGTGGAAAGTTAACCGGAAAAGTATTCCAGGCAGCTGACGCAACTAGTATGGTTGTTGTGGATAAAAACGGAAAACTTAAAAAGAGTACTTCTGCAAAAGGTGTCTTAGCTGATGATGGCAACTACTATGTACTTAAAGATTATAAAGTAACAAAAGTAAATCCTTAATTAGCTTATAAAACAATTAAACACCAAGTATGCATGACCAAAAAGAGGGTGTCCCATTTTGGGACACCCCCTTAACACTTTGACCTCACCTTAGATGCCTGATGAAATCGAACCTTTTTACGATCATTCGATTGTGGCGATGATCTCGTAACCGCTGTAAGGAGCAGTTGTGCTTTCAATCACTGCTTTAACTGCATCAATCTGTGCCTGAGCCGCTTTTGTTCTGGCTTCATCATTCTTTCCGGTAGATGCGGGGATTGTAGCTGCGGTCTCTGCGGTCGCTTTCAAAGTTCCATACCACTCAAATCCGCTGGTCAGGACTTCGCTCTTAGTAGGCAGTTTGCCTACGATATAGGTCATGTAGCCGCCAACATTCTTGATGGTCTTCTTTCTCTGAGCTACTCCTCTGGTATTGACAAGCATATCTCCCTTTACGGCATCCGCTGTTGTTTTTCCGGAAGTTACGACAGTAATTTTTCCGTCGCCCTGCTCGGCCTTCTCAACTACCTTATAGTCATCTTCAGCATCGACCCTTACGCCGCCTTTGCCATAGTAGACATTGGATACAACCGTGTACTCATAAGCTGCACCGGTCTTCTGGAAGTAATAGTTCGTCTGGTCGCCATACTCATTCGTTACGGTGTGTTTGCTGTTCATAGCCATCGCACCGTTCTTGCCCTGACCAGAGACCCAGTCATCATCGCTGAAGTAATAAGTTCCTGCTGCCAGTTCCATGTTGCTGCCAATTTCTGCGGTAACCGGAGTGGTTATCTTATAAATACCGGACAGCATACGTCCCTGCGCATCAAACAGATAGAACTTTCCGTTAATCTTAGCAAGACCAACCGTCTGATTTTCCGCTGTTCCTGATATTCCGGGGAAGGAACCTGTAGCCTTTCCAACAGAAGCAGCTTCAAATTTTCCGGGGTAATATCTTACACCCTTCTTATCCAGATGGAACCAGTAGGATGCAGATGTATCCACTTTTCCATCACCATCAACGTTCTTGTCAGGCAGATACTGCCATCCGGTCATCTTAGCGCCGTTCGCGTCAGAATATGCCACATTGCCAGGTGCAGAAACGCTGTCCGTCGCCTTGTCGCCTTCGATCTTGTTCCAGCCGGACTCTCTCAGGATTCCGTCACCATCGAAGTAGTACCACGTTTTATCAATGTACTTGCTTCCGGTAACCATCTTGCCATTATCGAAATAGTAATATACCAGATCGGAATCCAGTTCCTCATCGGTGGAATCCACGCGCGGTTCCATCTTGAGCCAGCCATTAGCTGCCGCGCCGTAGGTATGGTCGCTCTCAACAACAAGGTTATTGAAATAGTAATAGGTCTCATTGTCCTCTGTGTACCAGTCGGTGATCATACGTCCTTCTTCCGTGAAACGGAACTTCTGGCTGTCGATCGTGTGAAGTCCGCCGGTTTTTGCCCTGCCGGTAGAAGCGTCAAAGTAGTACCAGAAGCCGCCCGGGGTGATCCCGTTGACTTCTTCGCCTTCGGTGTTGTCGAAATATCTCCACTCGCCAAGGACTCTGGAACCGTCGTCGTTGACGCAGTACAGATAGTCACCGTAAGGAACCAGTTCGTTTCTGGCCATCAGACCATCATCTTTCAGATAGTACCACTTGCCGTCGGTATACTTCTTCCATTCCTGCGTGACCCTGTAGCCGTCAGAATCGAGGTATTCGGCATCGCCGTTACCTAAGCTGTTCCAGCCAGCTGCGAGTGACGTCATGGAAGCGCCGATAGCCAACAGAGCTGCTGCGGATACTAACGCAGCAATTTTTGTCTGCT
>CANQGA010000284.1 GCA_947600145.1 uncultured Lachnospiraceae bacterium
CATACACGGTACTTCCTTTCCAATTTTACTGCTTATATTATACACAGAAACGGTCGTAAAATCAATCGTATTTTTTTGCGATTGATTTTACGGCTGCTTCCAATCATTTAATATTTGCCAATATCAGAACAGAACACTGCTATCCGGCTCGTAGAAAATTCCCCCAAATCCTTAAACAATAATTTCATAATAGACTCTCTGACCCGCAATTTCAGGGCAGATCGTTTCCTCGCTTTTCTTTACAAAATGAAAGCCCGCGCTTTCATAAGTATGTTGAGCGGGCAGTAATCGCTCATTTGTCCAAACGATTATCTTTTTCGCGCCCTGTTCTTTTATACGCCTTACCGCCTCTCTCATCTGCGCTTTTCCGTAGCCGTTTCCTTTGTATTTCGCTGCAATACAATTATGTCCGACTTCCGTAAATTCAGGCAGATGGGTCGGATTCCATGAAACAAAACCGATCGGCTCTCCGTCCAGAATCGTCATAAAGCCGCTGAATTCGGCGATACGGGGATTATCATAGAAAAAATCATCAAATTCCTTCCATTGTTTTTGCCAATACGGTTCAAATCCCGGCTCAAATGAATAACCATCCTTCAAAAGGGCAGCCAGTGTCCCACGAGGAAATTCCGTAATTTTTCTATACTCAAGATCCATTGCTATCCCTCCGCGCAAGCGTTATCGGCGCTTGCCTGCCAGAAAAAAAGCGACCGGAGCAAGCAATTCCTCCGCTCCGGTCGTCCATTCATATCCCTATTAACGATTCGCCGCCATTCAGCCGCCCATCATTCCTTGACAGCTCCGATATTCACACCTTTTACGAAGTAATCCTGCAGGAACGGATACAAGATCATGAACGGCAGGATCGCCGCGATGATTCCCGCGTTATACAGCGTAGTCTGCGACACCGGATACTGCGTAGGCGGCGTGTCGCCGTTCATGATCATGACACGCAGCTTGTACTGGAAGTTTACGAAATCCGGGTTCGTGATGTAGATCTGTACGGTGGTGTAATCGTTCCACACGCCCACGGCGAACATCAGGCCGATGGACGCCAGCGCCGCCTTGGAAAGCGGAAGCACGATCCTTACGAATATTCCCATCGGAGAGCATCCGTCGATCTTCGCCGCCTCGAAAAGGCTGGCCGGAATTCCCTCAAAGAAGTTCCTCATCAGAACGATATTGCCTACATTGATTCCGTGCTTGATCACCAGGATCCACATGTTGTTCAGCAGTCCCAAACGTCTCATGACCAGGTACTCAGGGATCATGCCGCCGGAGAAGATCATGGTGAACAGAAGGAAATACGCCATCAGGTTACGTCCCGGCATATCGAACTGGATCAGCACGTAGCCTCCCAATGTGGAAAGCACCAGGCCCAGAAGAGTTCCGAAGATCGTCGTCACAAAGGAGTTGATCAGCGGACGGAACAGGCCGCGCTCGCCGAGGATGACCTTATAGCCGTCCAGCGTGAAATCCGACGGCCACAGCCGGAACTGGTATACGCCCACCGCGTTTAAGGAGTCCACGACCACCTTCCAGATGGGGACAAGTATGATCAGCGCGACGATAATGAATACGACATAATTGATCGCGTCAAACAACGTAAATTTCTTTTTCCTGCTTGCAACTTCTTTCGTCTTAGCCATATCCGCACCTCCTATACGATACCGCGGCCGCGTACTTTCTTGCTGGCCTGATTACAGATCAATACTAAGACACAGCCGACCAGAGAGCGGAACAGACCAACCGCTGTGGAATATCCGTAGTCCGGTCTCGCCACCGTAAATGTCTGACGGTAGATATAGGTACCGATAACATCCGACACTTTGTATACGGCCGGATTGTACAGCACGAATACCGACTCAAAGAGGTTCATAACCTTCGCCAGATTCAGGATCAGTACGGTGATGATCGTATTGGAAAGAGCGGGCAGCGTGACATACAGCATCTTCTGGAAACGGGTCGCGCCGTCGATGTCGGCCGCTTCATAAAGCTCCGGACTGATGCCGGACAGCGTCGCCAGGAAGATGATCGTTCCCCATCCGGTTTCCTTCCAGATATTGATCAGATAGAAGATCGGCCGCCATAAGCCCTCGTCGGCCAGGAAGTGGATGTTGCTGTCATTGGCCCCCAATATCCCCCAGTCCCGCAGCATACCGTTTAACATACCGGTGCTGGACGGAGACAGGATCAATGTGAAGATAGATGCAACCACCGCCCAGGACATAAAGTGGGGCAGATAGATAATGGTCTGCAGGCTCTTCTTCATGAAGAGGCTCCCCATCTCATTTAAGAAAATGGAGACGACCACCGATGCAAAGGTGGATAAAAACAGCTTTACGATACTTAAGATCAGCGTATTCTTAAACGCGTCCCAGAACGCGGTGTTGCTGAACATTCTCTGGAAATGGGTCAGACCCGTCCAGCTTGGGCCCGCAGGTCCCGCCTTGTACTCCATGAAAGCGTACCGGATACCCAGCATGGGCCAGTAGCATATGATCAGTACGAACAGGAATACCGGAATAAACATCAGATAATGTCCCCGGTTGTTCCAGATCCGAAGCTTTAACGGTTTCTCCCGGACTTCGATGCCCTCGGGTGTTACCTTTTTCTTCTTACTCATGCCTCTACTCCTCTCTCCTTTTCCTGATATTTTCACCCGGAAAATGCGCCGCCGGCGCATCGGATGATGACACTCCATACAGATTGCGCGATCCCCCATTCACCGGATACGGTTACAACGCGCAGAATGCGTCATCGGCGTATTTTCCGGATGCTGGTACAATACAGAAAACGTCACAGACGTTCTTTCCTGCATGTCAACGCGACACAAAGCCATATACTCACGTCTTGAAAATAAGCCGCCCCGCCCCCCGGACGGGACGGCTTATGAATGAAACGATTATTCAGCGGAATTCAGCTCTTCCAGGATCTGATCGACCAGAGTACCTACAGTCGCCTTATAGGTATCCATCGCCGCGTCCACATCGCCGCCCTGTACAACGACAGAGGAGATGGCTACGTCTCTCGCGTCCATGATCTCCGCGGATCTCTCGCTGTAGGTCGGAGAGGTGGGAGATGCCGGAGCGTCCACGCAGTTATCGGTGAAGAACTTGTTGCTGATGTCCTGATTGTCGTTGCTGCTGACATAACCGTTGGTCAGCGGGGATACGACCAGCGCGGGATCCAGATGGTTCTTGCCTGCGATCGTGTTCGGATCAGCCAGGTCGGGAAGCATATGGAATTCGCCCTCCGCGTAGGAGTACTCTTTCCGCTTGTCCGGGTCGTCCGGGTTCGTTACGAACTCATCAGCCTCGGTGGACCATGTCACGCCTTCCGGTCCGTAGGTCCAGAGGGTCTGGATCTTGTCGCCGTCCAGCATCGTATCCAGGAACGCGTCGAAGATCGC
>CANQGA010000285.1 GCA_947600145.1 uncultured Lachnospiraceae bacterium
AAAACATGTTTCCGCTTTCTTTCACTCTATAAAATTTTTCTCCGCCTGTCTTGTAAAAATCCGACATTGCATTTTATAATTACATCCATTCACCATTTTGGCCAGACCATTGTTTCGTTAATTCCTTGTACTCCATTGCCGCTATAAACGGTTCAGAAAGAAAAGTTTTTATTATTTCGAGAACCGTACTGAAATCGTCAATTTTGATATCAATTTTTCGGACAAACGCTTTCCATTTCTTCTGCATTTCCATATCGCTGCCAAAATCCATAACCTGTTCAAACTGCTCTGCCGTAAAGGTGTGACCTCGATTTTCGAAGGTTTTTCTAAGCGCTTCGGTGAGCGTTGCCCCATCAAAATTAAATTTTTGCGCTAGATAATAAATGTCATAGTAATCCTTCATCCGGCTGGAAAACTCCATCATGCTCAGGATAGCATCAAACTTCTCGGCAACAGTAGTTTCCAGCGAGTACGTGTTCACAGTCGGCGGGTCAAATTCCGCAAGCTGCGCCGGGATTTTGCGTTTTTCCGGCTTCGGTACGATCACGTCACCCACACCGAAGTCAACTCCAAACGGCGTTCTTGTGTTTTTGATACAGGCTACCATAGAAGCGCCGATCCCAGCGTACTTTTTGGCGACTGCAATGGGAGCTACATCCTTGATTTCAAAGGAAATAAAATCATTGCCCGTTTCTGTCGCTATAATTTCTTCCAGCACCGCCTTTAGCTGCTCTGGTGTGTTGGGTATCTTTCTAAGCAGAAAATCGACATCCACGGTCACACGACTGTCGAAATCTGTGAGAGAGTAGATAAACAATCCGCCTTTTAGTACAAGATTATCCGCATATTTGGACTTTTCCAAACGACGCAGAAATTCTTCCTGACAAAAAAGCTGCAGACATAACTGATAGCTTCTGCCGCATTCTTTCGCTTTGTTTTTCAGCCTTGCCAGCACGGACGCAGCAATATCAGCCACCCAGCAACACCTCCATCACATTCATTACCTTTGGATATAGCTTCATCTTTCTCGCATACTGAGAAAGATTGGCGAGGTTTTTTTGACCATCTGCGACATAGGCATTCAACGCCTTGTTGAAGGTTTCATTATCGAGCTTCGTCCGATATTTAAAGCAATCGCAAACGGTACGTTCCCGATCGTATACAGGGAGCATCACACCGTTGAAGTTTTCAACGGTTTTTCCAATTGGAAAATATTCTTTTTGAATGTAATAGGCTCGGATCGGGAATTCCCCGATATTTCCGACCGCCCGGGATGCCGTTCTCGGTACGGCGACGGACCAAACACGGGGCAGAAAATCGCTGTAACCGTAATGAAACAGCGCAGACTCCACGCAAACGATTCCCTGCGGCAGCAGTTCGCGGAGCAGCTGTTCCTCTGTTATTTGATCATTGCCTGGCAATTGGTACACTCCACGCCGAATCCGTTCGAGAAAACCTTTTTTGCACAGACCCGCCACGTCATATTTTTTTATGCCTGCCGCAGCAAAGTCGGCGGTTTTAGCTATTCCGCCATTGTCTTTGAGTATCTTTTGCGCAATCTCCTTTTGATTCAAATAAGCACCAGCTTTCTTCATGCTGTTTTGTACTCTTGTTCGCATTTATTATAGCACATGAAAGGCTTCCTTCCAATAGCTAAGTGCAGACAATTTCTGATTTTTGCATGCTGATAGTTAATTTTTGTCTTTTTCAAAACAAACAGTCCCAAGCCTCGCGTTTTGAAGCGCCTGCGCCGGCGTCATGCCGTGGCGGAACCGAAAATCATTCAAAAGATGCGCTTGATCCGTATAGCCGTATTTTTCCACCATGTCCAGAATATCCGTGCTACCGCGGGCAACCTCCTGCCATACGAGCTGATAGCGGATCAGATTGGAAAGCGTCTTGGGACTGACACCGATGTTCTCCGAAAAAATCCGCTCCATATTCCGCTCCGACAGGGCGTTTCTCCGGGCGATCTCAGAAATTTTCATACGCCCCTGATACAGGATCATATCGCTGACAGCATTCATCAGATCACTGTTTTGGCGGCTTGGATTCAGTCTGCGGAGAAGAATCTTCTCCGCCGCTCCCGCCCTTTCGGTCAATGTGAGAAACCGTCGGACGATTTCGGTCAGCTCCCCGGTGATGCCCCGGAAGAATTCATCCGGATCAAAAACCCGGTTTCTCGTATGCCGAAAGCCCTCCGTACTGAACAGCACCGCACTCCAGCCGAAAAAACGGATGCCAAAGGTAGACAGGCCAGCACCGCTTTCCGCCCCGCCGGCCTGATAGGTACGTTCGTCCATCGCGCAGAAACCGGCCGTGACCGTATGATCAGAAGGATCAACTCTGACGATGATATCCATACAGGTATCGGGGATCACCGTATCAGGGATCACCGTATCGGGGATCGCAGGGCGCCCCGCCGTCTCAGACGAACTCTGCGGGAGGGGAGTCCCCCAAAAGCAGCGGATATACGGTTTTAACGCGCCGCACGGCGGTATCTCCTGATAAGCGCCGCTTCCCAAAAAAGGCGCGGCGGTTATGGGATGGTATAACGCAGAAAGGGGGATCGATTTCATTTTCTTATCACATACTTAGTGCCTCGTCCCGTGCCTTCAATTTGCACAACACCTTTTTTACTCATCTCTTTCAGTAACTGTGTTGTCTTTGATTTACCAAACTCAAGAAACGGCGCGATTTCACTGATGGATTTTAACATTGTCCTGCTTAAAATCTTATATATTTTTCTTTCGTCTTCCGATAAATTCAGGTTTTCCTCAAAAACCGGGAGTACAATCTTAATTGTATTTTCCGATAATTCAAAGCCCGGTTGTCTTAATCCGTCTTCATAGAGCTGTTTTATACGCGTGATTCCCGTACCAAATATATCGGCAAACCCCAGCCTGTAAAAAACATTTGCAAGATTCCTGTTTCTTAAAACCGAAAGTTTTCCCGCCAAATACTCATCTTCTGTGATTCCGGACGGCAGCCCTCCCGGAGAAATAATCTCTATTCTGTCATCAAACATCGAAACCTTTACTTGCGACTCCACATCCCACACCCTATGAATCAATGCGTTCGCAATCGCTTCTCTAAATGCAGCCTCCGGTATTTTCTCTATCTTTTTCCGATCGGCGCCCCGGATTTCTTCATATTGATAATAATCCCTGAATACTTCCAATGCTTTTTCATATACTGCCAAAATAGATATATGATCAAACGTCGCCCTTTTATGGATCACACTGATGTTTTCACCGAACTTTACAATATCAATTCCCGGAAAATGATTTTTATCTGCTAAAATACCGGCCGCATTATTATACCCAACGGCGTCGTTATATAAATTCAGCGTTTTCAGGGTATCCTGATTAAAAGTTTCTATCTGAATGCATTCTTTTAATTTTC
>CANQGA010000286.1 GCA_947600145.1 uncultured Lachnospiraceae bacterium
GGCATTTAAGTTGTCACCGCCGGCTTTGCCTCTGGGGATTTCTTTTTATACATTTTCTGTGCTATCTTATCTTTTAGATGTATATTGGGGAAAATGTCCAGCACAGAAGAATATCATACAACTTTATACATATGTTCTTTTTTTCCCAAAAGTAATCCAAGGCCCGATTATGCAATATACGGATTTCTATGTTCAGATGGACAGCAGAAGGCTTAATATGGAAACAGTGGATTCAGGGATAGAACTGTTTATAAAAGGTATGGTTAAAAAAGTGATGATTGCAGATCAGCTCCAGCCATTTATCAGCTATTCTTTTGAAAATATTGGGGGGGCAGGAACTCTTCCGGCATGGTTGGGGCTTTTGGCATATCTACTCCGTTTGTATTATGATTTTTCAGGCTATAGTGATATGGCTATAGGTCTTGGAAGGATGATGGGATTTTCCCTTCCGCAAAACTTTGATCATCCATATATTTCTGCTTCAGTGGCGGAATTCTGGCGCAGGTGGCATATTACGTTGGGCGAATGGTTTCGAAATTATGTGTATATGCCCTGCAGTCGTACCCTGATGAAAAAAGGATGGGTAAAAAAATTTAAGAACCCGATACTTGTATGCGATATCATTTCTTTGGCGGTAGTCTGGCTTTTGACCGGAATATGGCATGGTAGCGGGATCAAGTACCTGGTTTGGGGAATTTGGTTTTTTATTTTTATTGCATTTGAGCATATCCGCCACTATTGGAGGAAAAAGAAAAGAAAGCAGAAACGCCTTTCGGTTAAGAAAGATACTTTAAGACAGAGAATAACTGACCGAATTTTAACGGTTATCGCGTTTACTTTTGGGCAAGTTATATTTGGAGCAGATTCCTTGTGGACAGCGATTCGATATTGGAAAAGACTGATTGTCTGGGACAAGAGGGATGGCCTTTTGTTTTTTCATCAATTTAACAATTATTCAGTATTTATCCTGGTAGTGGGAATTGTTTTTTGCTTTCCCATATATAGTCATATTCGGAAAATATTTGAAAAGAACGTGTTTTTGAAAGGTGTATATAAGCTTAGTTTATTGGGCGTATTTTTCATGGTATTTTGCTATGCAATGAGTGCAGGATATTCGTCGTTTATGTATGAAGTATTTTAGGGAGGAACATTTATGTATAGTTTTTTAGAGCTGAAAAAAGCAGCTGGGCGGGCGGTTGAGGGCAAGGCAATAAAGTTGGCTGTATTGGGAAACTGTTCAACTCAGTTTTTGTCATTAGCGGTTTGCGGGTATGCAAAATTGGAAGGATTTAATTTGAATGTCTTGGATGCTGATTATAATCAGATTGATGCGCAGCTTTTGAACCCATTTTCTGAAGTCTATTCATTTATACCGGATGGGATATTTTTATGGTTATCAACAGATAAGCTGTATGAAGAGTTTTTAGATCTTCCGATTGGATCCAGAACTTCGTTTGCTGAAGATTGTATTCGTAAATTGGAAGGGTACTGGGGATTGATTGGAGAATATAGTCATGCGAAAATCCTTCAGCCTAATTTCACAGAGATTCGGGATAATATTCTGGGGAATTATTCCTGCAAGACAGAGATATCATTTATATATCAGTTACGAAAAATAAATTATTTGTTACAACAAGAAATGGGGAAGTGGAAAAATGTGTATCCGGTGGATTTGCTTGCGGTCCAGAATAGTTTGGGAAAGCGCTTTTGGGATGCTGCGTTGTATTATAATGCCAAAATGACTATTTCACTAAATTCTCTACCATACGCGGCTAAGGCAGTTGTTGATGTAATTGCATCGATGAGTGGGCGTATTAAGAAATGCGTTATCCTTGATTTGGATAATACACTTTGGGGAGGAGTGATTGGTGACGATGGTTTAGGAAATATAGAGATTGGTGAACTTGGCCGCGGACATGCGTTTACTAATTTTCAAAGATGGTTAAAGCAGCTAAAGGATCGGGGAATCATTCTTGCAGTGTGTAGCAAAAATAATGAGGATATTGCCAAGGAACCATTCATAAAACATGAAGAGATGGTATTAAGGTTATCAGATATTTCCATGTTTGTAGCAAATTGGGAGGATAAGGCTTCCAATATACGTTTTATTCAGAAAAGCCTTAATATTGGGATGGATTCCATCGTTTTTTTAGATGATAATCCGTTCGAACGGAATCTTGTCAGGAGTTTGATTCCAGAGATAACTGTGCCGGAATTACCAGAGGATCCTGCTTTGTATTTGGATTTTTTGCAGGAGCAGAATTATTTTGATACAGTTTCTTATTCGGAGGAGGATGCAGAACGGACAAAACAATATCAGGCAGAATTAGCTCGAAAATCTCTGGAGCAGAAGTTCACATCTATTGATGATTATTTAATCAGCTTGGAAATGATTGGGAAGGCGACCCCATTTGAGCAGACAAGATATGCGCGAATTGCGCAACTTACTCAGCGATCAAATCAATTTAATCTTCGTACAATTCGATATACTGAAGATGAGATTAGGAGGATTGCTGAAGATACTGATTTTTTGACTCTGTATTATACATTGCGCGACAGATTTGGAGATCACGGTCTGGTTTCCGTAGTTATTATGAAAAAAATGTCGGAGAGGGAGCTGTTTATTGATACATGGCTCATGAGTTGCAGGGTATTAAAGAGAGGAATGGAAGAATATGTCGTTAACTGTCTGGTGCGGGAAGCAAGAAAGAACGGATTTTTAATGATTTCTGCTGAATACATACCAACAGCGAAAAATTCGATGGTAAAGGATATATACAAAGACATGGGTTTTGAAGAGAGAGGAAATAATCGGTATTTGTTGGATATTCGGACATATAAAAACAAAAATACTTATATTAAGGAGGATCACAGGTAATGGAGAGAGAGATTGTGTTTAAAAGAGTGAATGAAGTCTGTCGGGATGTATTTGATGATGAGAACTTGATTGTATCAGATAATACGACAGCTGATGATGTGGAGGGATGGGACAGTTTAACGCATTTGAGTTTGGTAAGTGAACTGGAGAATATGTTTAACATCAGATTTACAATGGGGGAGATTCAAAAATCTAGGAATTTGGGAGAGCTTGTTGATGTGATTATGAAACGTATGAATGATAAGTAGGTGATTTAAGAATGAACCATTCACAGCTTAGATTTTCTAAGAACCATATCTGGGTACAGGCCACAGACAATCGGACAGTCCGCCTGGGGCTGTCTGACTATGCCCAGAGCCAGCTGAGGGAAATCGTATTCCTGAACCTCCCGGATGTCGGGGATAAGATTACCGCGGGGGAGTGCTTCGGCGGCCAGGGAAACCGGCATCAACAGGATCAGGAGCAGGGCGGCCAGGGCGAGGGACAGCAGGCGTTTTCGATTCATAAAATTAACC
>CANQGA010000287.1 GCA_947600145.1 uncultured Lachnospiraceae bacterium
GATGAAGACATTGCAAGGTATTCTGTACTTCACGGTAATGAGCAGTTATTTGCTTCCAAGTATAAGCTTTATTTGCCGACAGAGGAAGAATTGCGGAAGGAAATTGAAACACAGAAGGCGATGTTTTATTTGCAGCAGGGAGAGAAAAATTAATACATCCATATATAGATAATTATACCTTCATTTTTTATCAATTTTGCGGAGAAAAGTGTGAGAAAAAATAAGAAGGTTTGAGAAGAAATACAGGAGTTATACGGAGATATAAAAAGATGGTAAAAATATTATTTATCTGCCACGGCAGGAGATTCCTGGCAGGGAGAATTGCTTGAAAATCCGCCATTTCCTGCGTTTCTTACTCAGATTTACCAACATTTTACCAATATTTCTGGAGGGCCAGGACTTGCGATTATTCGGGAATCGTACGATGCAAAATGGAACGGAAAGGAATCACTGCTGTTTGGAGTTATTATCAAGTAATTATAAGTTATGGTTGGGCCGAAATGCGGACATTTGGGAGGAAGAATTATATAATACTCTGCAGAAACATATGTATCTGATGTATGATTCGCGCGGAGGTATGGGCCTGAGGTGTGGGTGAGAAATACAGACGAATGTAGCTATAGCTATTTTAGATAATCATAAAGCCAAGATTTTTCATGGAATATAGAAGAACACTGTGGGAATAAAGAAAAGAGTTTCAATGAGATAAAATAGTTTATAAGGAGCGAAGCGTTATTAAAACGCAAGTGAGAAATATGTATACACTTGAGTTGTATAAGTTATCCCAAATTATTTTTATCATTCTTCTGGTTAGTATTGCAGCTAGAATACATCAAGTTTTTTTGCCGAAGTCATATTCCTCTATTCTTGATTTTAGATATTCCAAAGATGTGGCTAGAACAATAAAAAGTTCATCTATAAGATTAGGTTATTTATCGGTGATTAGTATGGCGGCTTCTATCATTGGCATACATAATGAAGAAATATTAATTGGTGTTGGTACAGCCGCATTTCTGAATGTCTGGCCGCCCATTATGCAGTATCGTCTTTTGTTCATATTCGAAAATAAAGCAGAAAAAAATCGATTGTTATTCGGATATATTTGTTTTATTTGCTTTTCCATTTTGTTTTCCTATATTAGTATAGAATATATTTTAAAGTCTTTGCAAGGGGAAAGCGTATTCGGAGTTACAGATAGTAAAGGATTTGAAATATTAATTTCATTATTGTTTAGTGGACTGGCGATTAATGCTGAAACGATATTATCGAGATTTGCAAAATTTGAATATAGTCTAGATATTGAGACTTATCGGACAGATTTAGAAATATTGCTGGTGCAAGTAGAAATAGAAGAAGGAGAAATGGATATTTATCATTATGAAATTGAGCAGGGAGCGAAAGAATACCAAATCACAGAAGAATTACTGAGAACGATTCTTGTTTTGGAGAAGATTCACAGAGGCGCATGGTATTATAAATATTTAGAGCTATTGTTTTGTAAGGTAAAGGTACTGCAAAGAATTGCCATTCATAGAGATATCTCTGTAGGACTTGGACAGATTAAAATTTCGACAGCACAGGATCTATTAAAGAAAAATCCATATTCTTTTATAGATAAAATGCCTGAGGCGAGTTTTGGAGTAAAGTTGTGTGCAAATTATTTGGGAGATCTTATTGACGCTTTTGTGGACATGTATAGTAATGATATAAAAGGCAAATCGGTATATGAATATATTGCGAGCGAATATTTATCTGGTAAGGAATTCATGGATGCGGAGATTGTCAAATTATATTCTGCAGTGTTAGAAAAAAGGACGGGAATAATGTTTATGATTATGTTAATAAGCGCTTGGAGCCGTATATAGAAAATCATTGGAATGATTATCTTGCGCAATGTGAAAAGGTTGCATTATACGATCAGATATATTACATTAGAGAGCCGATAAATTTAACTGTTAGATTTAAGGGCGACCAATATGACTTATATCTGCAAACATCGGTAAAATTGATGTCAGTATACTTTGTGCACAAAGAACATAATATGTTATCTATAGGTATACCAGCATCGGGAGAAAATATTTCAGGCGTTATGAATTATTTAAAGAAAGCATTTGAGGAATACGGTATTATAGCGGAATTTTCGTTGCCGGATAGTCGTCAGTATAATAATTTAAAGAGAAATTATTTTAAAGAAAGAATAATAGACATTTCTTAACGCAACACCATACGTCAGATCCAGCTGGAGTAGGATATCGAATTCGCACAGGGCATTCATAATGCGAAGGGCAAGTTTCTGATTAAATACAAAATGCCAAGTTCCAGTTTGCAAATTTTATATTTGTAAATTGGACATATTTATGCTATACTTTTACCAGCAGTTGTCGATTTGAAAAGCGGAAGATTATTGTATTTGAAAAGCAAGTTACATATGGACATGTAATGCAAAAGATATTGGTTAATAATAAAGATTTAAAACTCTCAGATGGTAACTATGAATTATATGGCGAGTCGTGGAATATAAGGAGGAGACCCGAAAATGAAGATGAGTTATAAAAAACTGTGGAAACTATTGATTGATAAAGACATGAAGAAGTCGGATCTGCGAAAATTAGCGGGTATCAGTTCATCATCGCTCGCCAAGATAAGCAAAGACGAAAGCGTTACGACGGCCGTTTTGCTGAAGATATGCAATGCTTTGGAATGTAATTTGAATGATATTGTTGAGACGATTGCAGATGAAAAATAGGAGAGTGTCTATGGGAACAATCATAGATTTCCAACAGGCATTGGATGAGAACACCAGGCTGTCCAGATTGTTGCTATATTCCAGGAAAGTACAGAAGATGTTGGAGCCCAAATCCATCAGCAAGGAGTTGGCTGACGAATTGCTTGCCTATAAGCCGAATCGGCGCAGCATGAAGATGGAGCAGATTTTTAATACTGTGCTGGACCGCTATCCCGATGGAGTAACGATAAAAGACATTGATGTGATGTTTAATCCAGAATATAAGGTAGATGTGTTAAAAATCCTGATTGCAGCCAGAAAGCGAAAACGCTATAACGTGATCTGGCCGGGATGGCTGGAGGATGAGAAGTTGGTATATGGAGAAGAAGGATATCCGGATTACAAGGTTTACAGAATAGCAGATTACGACATTACATGCGTGAGATAGGGAGGAAATACGAATGAAGTATTCAGAACTGATCAGCTTTAAGCCGATTGAGTCCACGATCCAGTTGCTGGAGACAGCAGACAAGAAAGTCGCACAGGACATGGTACAGACATATGTTATGTCCGATACAATGGCGGAGAACCTGAAGGCTACGGTTATCGATCAGCTACA
>CANQGA010000288.1 GCA_947600145.1 uncultured Lachnospiraceae bacterium
ATCAGTTCGTTTACCGCCTGATTGTGCTCCAAAGTGGCCGTAAAAGTGTAATCCCCGATTTGTACATTCATTTTCATTTCTGTTTCATCCTCCTGTAATCAGTACGCAAAGCGCTGCCGCAATGATCATCCAATATTTTCTCATCATCGTTTTTTACCCACTGAAAATCATTTTCTTTTGATTGACAGTTATGGGACATCCCATATGCCGCGAACGGCTAAGGAATCTAACCTCGGAATACCGCGGCAGATATTGCCCCCATCATCAGGGCTGCAAGTATCAAAGGGATCATTCCGTCCACATAACCTGTTGTCGAATCAAGGTTATAATATAGGATATAGGCTGCCAGGCTGACCAGAGCAAACAGCACAGTCACGGCAAAAAAGCCGCACGCCGTCCCAAATGATAATGCCCCTGTCCCGTAGAGCATATTGATTTCCGCCAGGGTCAGGGCTGCCCAGCCTACAATAAGGACCAGTTCCGTAGTCACCGGCCTGTTCATAAACCGACCCGTAATAACCGCCAGAAGCACATACACCACTGCCGCAAACGGAAGGATCCACCCGGCCGGGATGATGGTCTGCTGCAACTGAGCCGTCTGAATGCCCTTGATGATCAATATCACCGCCGCCGCACCAAAAGCCAGCGCCGGCAGCAGCAGCCAGCCAGACCGCATTCCTGTCACCGGCCTGACCGGCTTAAACGCCAGGATCCACCACAATAAGTAAAAAGAACTGCAGATGATCAGGGATATATTTCCCGTCAATACCTGTCTGATAACCTTATCCATCTTTCCCGCACACCTCTGTCTTATTTCACTGCCGGTCCTTTCGTCCGCTCCGAAACCGCCTGATCTCATCATCGATCGTATTATAATCCCTCTGGAACAGCTCCTCGCAGACCTGCTGCCAGAGGATCGTTTCCGGAAGCTTCTCCAGCAGCTTCCTCTGCACGAACTCTTTACTCTTCTCCCGGTAACGCGGTAGACTGTTTATCTCCAGGATTCGCGCCAGCTCCGGCCGCCACAGGATGCTCAGCTTCTTTTTGGCGTCCACTTTCGGATTGGCTTTCGGCCGGCGCAGAAAATAAAAATCCAGTCTGCCGCCGTCATCCTCAACCGTGATAATCCCCCACCATTCCGGGACATGTTCCGCAACATGCAGCCCGTGCCTGCTGCCGGCAGCTATGATATTGTAATCGTAATAGAGATCGTAATTCTTCACCTGCCCGGCCAGCCGGCTGTAACTGTCATGGTCGCTCTTGATCTCGATCCCATAAAGTGCATCCGGCGTGACCATCACCACATCCGCCCTGGCTCTTCCTGTCCGCTTTTCTTCCAGAATACGGATCTTTCCATAAGTCGCCTCCAAAAAGTCAAACAGAGGTTCACGAATTGCGCTGTCATGCGCTGTCATCGGTTCGATCATTGCACACCCCCGGCACTCCTTCCACACGCTTAACCGTCAGCATGTCCGCGTTGTAAGACAAAACCCGGCCAATCGGCCGGGACTTCATATCACGCTTCTTTTCTTCGGTTTCTCTGAACAACGGAACACCGGAATGCCTTATGCATTGCGGGTGACAGTTCAGGACAATCCTCATCAAACACGATTGGCCTCTTCTCAGCCTCTCTCACTTCCTGAAGCTGTTCCTCTGTAGGCTTCTGTCCTTCTTTAATAGCAAATGTTTTGATCATAATACAGCCCCCTCTCTGACTCCGTAGCTAATCTGGCTGAAATCAGCCGGATTGATTCCTTTCTTTCCGTAAATACCACAAACAGCACATTTCCCACGCAACCAATTGCAATATATCGGTCCTCATCCACACTGTGGTCAAAATCATACATTTCTATATGATGCTTATCCTCAAAAACATAGGCCGCCGTTTCGAATGAAATGCCATGCTTCTTTTTATTCGCTTGATTTTTTTCCTCATCCCACTCAAATCTTGCCGTCATCCGCGGTGTCCTCTCTTCCCTAAGTAATTATAGTATAAGCATTATCCCAGGTAAATGCAAGTCTTTTTAGTGTCATCCCACGTCTGCCAGCTATTCTCTTTCCTCCCAGATTAGTCTGAAAAGTACACCAGATTCCCATCAATCCATCAACAAATTCATTCTGTATAAAATGTAAACTGTCGGTTTACATTTTATAGGAAAAAAGCAGATAGTGGTTGGTTGCTTTTCTCTGAACTATAATATATATTGGGGACATGAATTGGAGGCAAAATATATGTATTTGGGAAAAAATATTCAATTTGTATCTTTAGAGCAAAAAACAGATATGTATATGACAGGGAAGGAATTACATACATGGACGTGTTTGTTTATGTAAATGCGGTAACTGGCGGAAACTTACACACAGATTTTTCATAGCGCAGCCAAAATTGGAGGAGGAATTTATGCAGCTAATTAAACAACCATCTTTTGAAACGTGCGGACAGGCATGTATTGCAATGATTATGGGCAAAGACATAAATGATGTGATCAGAGATATGAAAACAAGCGGTCCGACCAGTATTGGACAGCTTATGGAAATACTTGATAAATACGGAATCCGCCATGCTGAACGGAATACCCGTATATCGAAGAAAAATCCTGAGCCTTATAAGTATTCCATTCTGACCGTTCATGCAAACGGCGGTTATACCCATTGGGTATTGTTCTATAATGACAAATACTATGACCCTGAATTTGGTCTCATTGAGGGCGAATACACTTATGGGAAAATCACGTCATTTCTTGAAATTTATGAAAAATGACACGCATGCTGCAGGCAGAAAAAGAAAGCCCTAAAGAGCGGCGCAGGCAGTTCCGCATGTCAGGGGTGCTTTTGATTTTTTTCTTTTTCACATAATATATCCCCTTCGCCAAATAATACCCAACACAAACGAACAGCCCCATAATCGCGGCATAGTCTAACAGGAACAAGACCCGCGATTCCTCAAAATCAAAAAAGACAAAGTGATACCGCAGGAGCATATAGTTTCCGAAATCCCGTTTTACAAATGCATAAGCTCCATACCCGGCGATCAGGGCCGCCATACCGCGGAGCGCCCATTTCCGAAACTCCGATGGCCTTTTTGCGAACTTCCCTGCCATGCCCATCATCCCGCGCCAGTGCAGTCCAAGGTGCAGCGACAGGAATACGAATCCCCAATAAGCCGAGAGCATATGAACCGACTGCAGGACTGCGCTGAAGCTGTGTATATCCAGGCGAAACACATAACGGGAAAGCAGGATGCCGCTGATCATGGAGCCTGCCATACAAAGGAATACGGACAGCGCAAGCGCGGTCTGCAATATACGGATCGGCGGGTATTTCCCCCGAAAGAG
>CANQGA010000289.1 GCA_947600145.1 uncultured Lachnospiraceae bacterium
TGGTACTGAGCGAGGATGAGAAGATCCGTCTGCAGTGCGAAGCCCGGGAGGATTACTACCGGCGCACAGAGTGGAAGAACGAGTATATTGAGAAGTTGACTGAGAAAAACCAGCAGCTGGCTTCCGAAAACCAGCGGCTGCGTCAGCTTCTTGAAAAAGCAGGCATCTCCATTCCCCAGGACAGCTGAATGTATTGTCTCATCAGGTTCAGTAAACGGATCAAAAATTATCGACATCCTGCGGGGATCACTCCCCCGCAGGATATTCATTACACAGCAGACGGTAAGGCGCCTCATCCTCTTCAATCGTTGAAAATCTCCCTATCTTCTCATAGAACCGGTTATCCGTGTTATCGTCGTTGCACATGGACACTTCGCCGATCAGCACGTCGCCGGTCCCTGGTGCCAAATAAAAGTCATGGTACTGATGCGGCCACAGCGTAATACTCTCGCCTGGTCTTAGCTCAATTCCTGTCCCTGCAGGCACGAGATAAGAACGTCCGTCAGAATTGACCAGCACATCCGACTTTCCCAGTTCCCCGTTCTCATCATTATAAATATGGATCACAAGCGTACCGCCGCCACGGTTAATGATATCCTCCGACTTCTTCCAGTGGAAATGAAGCGGCGCATGCTGTCCTTTCTTCAGCATCATAAGCTTTTCCGCGTAAACCTTTTTGTATTTTGGGTCATTCTGATTACCATTGCGCAGCGTGAACAGTGCGAAGCCCATCCTGTCAAAATCCCCCTGACCACAGTCCGAGATATCCCAACCCAGCATATTATCGCGGATCTCATCATACTCATGCCCCTTAGTCTTCCATTCCTCCGGCGTCCAGTGCGCAAACGGCGGCAAATGGAATCCGTTTTCATGGACCAGCTTTTCCATATCTTTAATACATTGATTGATTTTAGAACGCTTTATAAAATTCCCCTCCTCGGAAACAATTCTCGGCCTTTTACGCTCCACATGACAGCCTGATCACGTCCCATGAGAGCGGCTTTAAAACCGCCTTACACTTTGCCATCCTCCACTCCCCAATGTTCTTTATAACAACCGCATCAAGATACGGGACATCTGTAAAATCATGATAGTCATATTTTTCTGATTCTGTTAGCGTCAGTAGGCATTTCCCCGGCCATAATGAGATGCATGGAAATATTTAGTATCAAACAGAATCCACTATCACATACCGCTTTCCAGAATCTTTACCACAACCTTCTTAACTTTAGAAGGCGCTCCATTCTCCGTCTTCGGTTTATGACCATCCCATGGAAAGAAAATCATACAGTCACCGCAATAACATGGCACCCGGATACCCGGACAGGAACTGTCAAACAAAGCCGAATCATTCTCCGGATTATAAGGGTCGGACACAACCAGGGCAGAAACCGGAGCATAGGTCAGAATCTCTGTACCGCCGACGATACAATGTATATCGGTATATTTTTTATGGGCCTCATAAACCGTCTCTTCCCATGGAACAGTGGTATATGACATGACCCCGGCATAGACCGCCTCGCCGTCAATCTCGTAATGGCCGTCGGGCAGATTGGCAAGATCGTTGGATTTGAGCCATTCGACAGCCTTGGCATAACGGTCCCCTGTACCCAATGCTTTGTAAGCATCAAGATTTTTTAACTGATCTAAAATCATAACCTCTCCTCTGGATTTTGTAAGGCAGTATCGAAAAACTACCCGTTTTTTATTGTGAAGCTTTAATAAAAGCCTTGATTTTACATCTTACTGAATCACTCTTTCCTGTTTTTCAACTACATATTTTGCGTAAAAGAAAGCCGCGATCATGAACATGCAGGAGAGCGCTGACAAAAGCTGCTGACCATAAATTCTGACGCCGAAGATCTGGCTGTTCCTTTCTTGTACCGCCGCCAGTATCCGGCTTCCGATCAGGGATGCGCCAAAGCCCAAAAGACCGCCGATGCAGTTCTTTATCGCCATGGCAGAGACTATATACTCCCTGTCTACGTAATTATAACACATATTTTCGCCGTTTTGACCAGTCCCTGCAGAGCCGACCTGATACAGCACCGTATAAAGAAAGACCAGCCATTTTCTCTCCGGCACAGTAAAAATGTTCACCGCAAAGGCGGCGGCCATACACAAAAGCGCTGTCCGGTACCCTTTCGCATATGAGGTTCTGTCCGAATACCGTCCGAAAGGACCGGAAACAAGGATCCGGCTCAGGCTTGCTGCTACATTGATGATCTGAATCACACCCAGACTGAGCGCCAACTCCGTCGTTTTATATGTGCCCATAAAACCGACAGTCAGATAAGCCCCAATATACCAGAGAGATATCATGACGATCACATGGACAAAGGCGCGATTCCCAAGGATATGCTTCCATACTGCAGCCGGTCTCTGTACAGCGGCACCACGCCTTTTCTCTTCGCTGCCGATCCGCAGCAGGCAAATAAGATTTGCCAGACTGCACGTGATCATAAGCGCAATCAGGAAGATAAAACCGATCTTCTCCGCCCCGTCTGCTTCGAGCCGCTCTGCAATGTACCCTGCCGCAAGTACGAACACGCTGCCGCCGGCCAGAGAAATGATCTCCTTCAGCGCCGAATATTCTCCCCGTTTTCTCGGATCCACAAAGGAATTGGCCCAACCGAAGCAAAGCGTGCTCACCGCATTTTTCAGAAGATAGGCCATGAGAAAACTCAGTATCACGATGCCTGCTTTAACAGAACCGCCGAAAGGCATAAACGGAACCAGATAAATAATCAGGAAAAAGATTGATGCCCCCAGATTGAATCTGATCACCGTTTTTTTCGCGCTCTGAACATACGGTGCCAGCACGAATGTCAGCAGCTGAAACAAATAAGCAAAAGAAATCAGCGAGGAAACCACACCGATCATTCCATCGCTCATGCCAATATATAAAAGCAGCTTTGCCAGAAAAGCGTCTGTCAGCAGAAGGGATACAAAATATTCAAAAGCCGCCTGACAGAGGTACGCTCTGCGGGAACGCACATAGACGGGCGTATCATAAAGCTCAGTCTGCGTCCCCGCCTGGCGTACCTCTTCCATTTTTCCGAGTTCCATATTTTCCCTTTTTGTAAAACAATAAGCCCTATAAAGATATCTCCTGCCGCAGGAGAATCAACCGCTTTTCCTTCACCTGTCTGCGCGGTAAAACTCTACCAAAGGCGTCGAAGTCATCAGTCCGTCCTGCCAGATCTCAATAAAATATGCCGCCGCTTCTTCCGGGACTCTGACATACACCAAACCATTCTCTGCCGTGCCCAGCGTCAGATGCTCATAAGCCTGAGCCATTTCTGTCCGTCCATTCACGAGATGATAAGTCAC
>CANQGA010000290.1 GCA_947600145.1 uncultured Lachnospiraceae bacterium
CGCCGACGCTGGCGTAGACCATGCTGTTGACGAACCGGGTGCACGGATTGGTGATCGAGGAGAAAAATGTGGCGCGCAGGCTGTATCCCCGGAGCCGCTCATTGATCTCCTCAAACTGCTGCTGGGCCTCATCCTCGTGGCCGAAGGCCTGAACGATCTTCTGATTACCCAGCATCTCATCCACCAGAGACGTCAGTTCTCCTCTTGTCTCCGATTGTTTCCGGAACATGAAATAGGTCCTTTTCGCGATTTCGCTGGCCACCACAAGAGAAACCGGTGTCACGAAAACCACAACGACCGCGATGCGGTAATTGATGACGAACATAAAACCCAGCGTTCCCAGGATCGTGATCACGCCGGTGAAGAGCTGCGTAAAGCCCATCAGAAGTCCCTCGGAGAACTGGTCGATATCCGCGATGATACGGCTGATCACATCCCCCGACGGATGGGAATCGATATAGCGCAGAGGCAGTATCTCCAGATGGTCAAACGCCCTTGTTCGGATATCCTTGACTACCTGATAGGTGATCCGGTTATTGATATGGTTCATCAGCCACTGGGCTGCGCCTGTGATGGCGACGACCACTGCCATCCGGTACAGGATAGTCCTGATAGCGGCAAAATCCACATTGCCCGGCGCGATGATCAGATCCACGGCATTGCCCACCAGGATCGGCGCGTAGAGCGTTGCGGCCACCGTGACGCCGGCCAGCAGGAGGGACACCAGCACCCACCATTTATAATTGCCGATATAGGCAAGGACACGTTTGATCGTGGAACGGTGCTGAAGAAGCTGAGCAGACGCCTTGCCTTTGGCCGGCTTCTTTGTCCTGGACGCATCTGCCTCTTTCGCATCCGCCTTCTGTGATTGATTCCGTATGTTCGCCTTCCGCATCTCAGCCACGCGCCCTCACCTCCTTCTCCGACAGCTGGGACAGACAGATCTCCCGGTAGACCTCGCAGGTATCAAAAAGTTCCTCATGAGTCCCCTGCCCCACCAGCTGTCCGTCGTCCAATACCAATATTTTATCCGCGTTCCGGATCGTGGTCGCCCGCTGCGACACCAGGAACACGGTCATTTCCTTCGTATTCTCCCGGATCGCCTTCCGAAGCGCCGCGTCCGTCGCGAAATCCAGGGCCGACGCACTGTCGTCCAGGATCAGGATCTCCGGCTGGCGCACCAGGGCGCGGGCGATGGTCAGGCGCTGCCGCTGGCCGCCGGACAGGTTCCGGCCGCCCTGCTCAATGGGCAGATCCAGTCCCTGTTCTTTGGAATCCACGAATTCCCTGGCCTGGGCGATATCCAGCGCCGCATAGATCTCCTCGTCCGTGGCGTCCGCCTTGCCCCAGAGCATATTTTCACGGAGCGTTCCTTTGAAAAGCACGGCCTTCTGCGGCACCACGCCGATCTTGTCCCGCAGCTGCCCGACCGGGTAATCCCTAACGTCCGTGCCGTCGATCCGTACGCTTCCTTCCGTCACGTCATAGAAACGCGGGATCAGATTCACCAGCGTCGATTTGCCGGAACCGGTGCCGCCGATGACGCCGATGGTCTGGCCGCTCATGGCGGTGAAGCTGATATCGGACAGAGACGCTTCCTTCGCGCCGGCGTAGCAGAAATCCATGCCGGCAAATTCTACCTTCGGAACCGCGGCCGGTACTCCAGCGGCCTTCCCGGACTCTGCAGAAGTCCTATCAGCCTCTTCCATTTCATGATTCTTCTCCTCAATGCTTCCCTTCACATCAAACACCGCGCTGATACGGTTGGCGCAGGCCAGAGACTTGGAGATCGTGATGATCAGGTTCGCCAGCTTGACCAGCTCCACCAGGATCTGGGACATATAATTGACTAAAGCGACCACCTCGCCCTGGGTGATGATCCCCTCGTCCACCTCCCACGCGCCGGTCCAGACCAGCACGATGGTCGCGGCATTTACAATGATGTAGGTAGCCGGATTCATAAGCGCCGATACCTTTCCCACAAAGACCTGGGAGCGGACCAGCATATCATTTTCCTCGTCAAATTTCGTGATCTCATCCGGCTGACGGTTGAAGGCGCGCACGACTCTCGCGCCCAGAAGGTTTTCACGGGTAGTCAGAAGCACCCGGTCCAGCTGGCGCTGCACCTTCTTGTAGAGCGGCATGCTCACGAGCAGCACGCCGAAGACGACCACCGACAGAAGAGGGATCGCCACGACAAAGATCATCGCCGCCCGCACATTGACCGTGAACGCCATGACCATGGCGCCGAACACGATAAACGGCGACCGCAGGAAAAGCCGCAGCACCAGATTCACGCCGGACTGCACCTGATTGATATCGCTGGTGATCCGGGTGATCAATGTGGAAGTTCCGATGGTATCGATCTCCCGGTAGGACAGGCTGTTGATGTGCTTAAACAGTTCATTGCGCACCGCTGTTCCGAAGCCCACCGCCGCCTTCGCGGAGAAATACTGGGCTGTCAGCGAGAAGGCCAGACCGACCAGTCCCAGCAGCACCAGCACGCCGCCCATCTTAAGGATCTGCCCGGTATCCCGGTTATGGATGCCCACGTCGATGATCTGGGCCATGACAAGAGGCACCAGCAGATCAAACATGGCCTCCGTCATTTTCAGAAGCGGCGCCAGAATGCTCTCCAGCTTATATTTTTTCAGGTACTTTAACAGTTTCCGCATAAAAACCTCCGGTTAATCTTCTACATCAAAATTCTCCAGCAGAGTCTTCTTCCGCTCCGGCTTGTTGTCGCCGTGGCGCACCATGGACATGGTCACCATCGCCAGCGCCGTGAAGACGCAGGCATAGGGGAACAGGGTCTTATAGGACACATACTGCAGAAACGCCCCCGACAGGATCGGCGTAAAAATCTGGGCCGACATGGAAAATGTATAGTATAGGCCGGTGTATTTGCCCACGTCGCCCGCCTTGCACATCTCCACCACCATCGGCAGCGAGTTGACGCTGACCGCCGCCCATCCCATGCCGATCAGCATGAAGCCGAGATTGATGGCCGGATGGAATTCCTGAAAGAAGATCGCCGCGAAAAAGCTGATGAACATTAACGCAAGCCCGCCCAGGATACACACCTTCCGGCCGAATTTCGCGGAAATGATCCCGATGGGGATGTAGCCGATGATCGCGGAAACCGTCGCCACCATCAGGCAGTTGGCAAAGCCGCCGCCCGCCATTCCCCACACCACGCGGGCGTAGCGGGAAAATGCGGTCGTGACCGCG
>CANQGA010000291.1 GCA_947600145.1 uncultured Lachnospiraceae bacterium
CTAATCTTCCCTTTCTCGATTTTGAGGTCGACATCACTGGTAGACGAAGCAGTTCCTTTCGAATAGGACCCAAAGAGAGAGACGCTGGCTACCCCATGCTGCTGAGCGATTGGGGTAATGATGCGCTGGATATCTTCAATACTGTACATTGCCATGTATCAGCCACCTCCATGAATAGAGTATATCATAATAAATTTTGAAAATAAAGATGGTAAATAATACAAGATATACCATGGTTCCGACTGCGCATTGGACTATAAAATGCAAAAATACCATTCCGATTATCAGCAAGACCGCACCCCATCGCAAAAAGCATAGATGAGTAATAATCAACCTGTAATATCAATCCGACGCCGATCAGAATAAAACCAATTATTTTATTGGTTCATTTGACTTATGGAACCATATTTTTGCAGCATTTCGTGATAATCTCCGCGAAAATGATAACTGAGCCCGTTTTTATTTTCACCAATGATTTTCAGGCCAAGATGCTCTAATATGCCATGCGCCTTGTGATTCTGTTTATCTGAGTATGCTTCAACCCAAAGCGTATCCGGCGGAATGATCTCAAATAAATAAGAATACAACTGACGGAACAGACCTTTGCCCTGATAGTTTTTTTGAAATTGGATCTCGCACATCATAAAGGTTGATGAATACAAAGAATACTCAAAATACCCGACGATTTCGGCAGCATGATAGATTAAAATAATCCTGTACGTTTCATCTTGAATCGCCGGCGTAACTGCGTTAAGCCAACAGCGAAGATCATATTGATAATCATTTCCGGTTGGGGCGATCAAGCTCATGTTGGAATCCAGTATCTGAAAAAGGATCGGTAAAACATTGTCTGCTTCATTTTTTTCAAGAATACGAAATGATATCATATCCATTGATCATATACCTCCCTTTCCATCTTTTTCCTGACAATAAACGCCGTATATTTCAACCCGACGTCGACTCCATATCTGGAAGCGGCTTCTCCCAATTCGTTATCGTCAGCCTGTTACCTTCCATCGGCCGGTCTTCTATCCTTCCGTTTTGACCTGAATTGTATCATCCAGAAATACCAGTTTCCCTGATTCGACCAGCTCATCCTGCATAGAAACCCGCTTTTCGACAACAAGGGAGTCCTTTTGCATATTGAAAACATAATCGAAATTACCGCGGTCCGAAAGTTCGTAACTCGCGCCTCCGGCATAATCATAAATCAGGATCCGGTTATCGATTATTCCTGAACCAACGCTTATCGTCGAACATATCTCCGGATTTCCGTCGCCGGTCAGGTCATAGAAATAGACGCTCCATATTGGCATTCCGGTATAAAGCGTAAACGTTTCCTCCTCAGTCACAGCTTCCAGATACTCGTAATGACACCGAAAGGTGACCCCCGGAAATGCGTCCAGATGATACTCTCTGACGTCGTCCGTAACAGTTTCATCTCCGTGAAGGCAGTCAAACCATTTGATTACACTGTCAGTGTTTGAGGGTTCACTGTTCTCAGATACAGGCGTTTTCGTACAGCCTGCCAACGACATGGAAAGCGCGAAACAAATCATGACGGCGATGATCTTTCTCATGGCAGCTCCTTTCAGGTTTCTTTAATCAAATTTCGCGTATTCCGCCAGTTCATACGCCCTCTCGCGGGTCAGCTCTGCTGCCTTTCCGTTCATCACCAGGCTCTGCATGGTGCCGCCTTCGTATTCAGCGCCGGCTTCCTTAATCGCAGCTTCCTTCTCCGTGATCCAGGCCCGTTCTTCCACCGTCAGCTGGTCCATAAGCTCCGGATTCAGATTCGTCTTCATGATCCCCCAGATCACATTCAGCGTATCGTCCCAGAGCTGATAGATCTGTCCGGATATTTCGTTCATATCCATCTGCGACGCCGCCTTCTGAAGTTCGGCTTCCAGTTCAGCCGACTGCTCCTCCGTCGCGGCGATCTCCGCCGCGATCCGGTCATACACCGATGCGTATTCCGCATAGAGATAGCTGGAGAATCCCTCGCCCATGGCCTCATTGTAAAGGCCGTAAAAGCCCAGGGTATCGCCCTTTATATCCCAGTGGACCCAGTTTACGTAATCCTCCGGCAGATCGGCAACCCGCGATTCCGGCAGATACAGATAAAGATCCTTTGCGCCGTCCAGGCCATAGGCCTCTGTATAAATGTAATGCATCTGCTCTTCGGTGTTGATCTTATCTCCGATTCCGTAAGGATACTCGATCGACTCGATCTGAAATACATACGTGGTCTCATTCACCTTCTCAGGCTCCGTAAATTTCCCGTAAAAATCGCAGTAATACAGCGTTCCGTTGGAATAACCTTCCCCCGTATCCCCCATATCCGCGTCCTGATAATGGCCGTCGAAAGTTCCGTCCGCATGGATATCCATCGCCGTGTACCAGGCCCCCGCGCCGCTGCTGAAATAGAACTCGCGGCCCGCCACTTTCGCGAATGGTAATGACGACGCTTCAGCGGCGTCCGTCTGTCCGCCCGTTCCAACGGAAGCATCGCCGTCAGCCGCCGACTGCTGACCTTCCGAATTCCCGGAAGAAACATCTGCTGACGAGGGCTGTCCGCTTTCCTGCGGTGCGGTGCTGTCAGCAGGAATATCACCCGAAGGCGTCAGAGCATCGCCTTTTTCCTCCGCAGACTGCTTTTCATCCGCTTCGTTCTGTGCCTGCGTCTCCACTCCTGTCAGTTCGGAAGTCACCTCGATCCGTTCATAAGTATTTCCGCACCCGGCAAGACTCCCCAAAAGCAATGCGCCCGCGACAACCGACAATAATTTTCTCATAGTTTTCTCCATTCCGTCTGAACATTTCAAGCCGCCGGAACATCTCCTGTTCTGCCCGGACATTCTCCGCAAATGTCAGGCAGACCGCAGCTCTCTCTGGAACTATCATAGCACATTGCCGGCAGAAATTTTTTTCTTTTTCCTTAAATTTTATCTAAAGCTGCGGTTTACGTCGCCGCGAACTGGCTGTTGTACAGCTGCGCGTAGAACCCGTCCCGCGCCAGCAGTTCCTCGTGCTTCCCCTGCTCGACGATGTGTCCGTCCCGCATGACCAGGATCACGTCCGCCTCCCGGATCGTGGACAGACGGTGGGCGACGACAAAGCTGGTGCGCCCCTCCATCATCTTGTCAAATGCCTTCTGGATCCGGATCTCGGTCCGCGTATCGATGGAGGACGTGGCCTCGTCCAGGATCAGCATCGGCGGCAGGCACAG
>CANQGA010000292.1 GCA_947600145.1 uncultured Lachnospiraceae bacterium
TCCGGCGCTGGGGAACGCCGGACGGGAACGGCAAAATTTTTTACACTTCTATTGCTTCTTTATCTCACACAAGCTAACTCTTCGGGTCGCTCTTCTCGTCTTTGCCTGATTTCTTCTTCAGTCCGATCCTCTCGAGAAGTCCCTTCTTCTTCGGGGCGGTGGGAACCGTCCCGCCGCGGATGCTCTTGACCTGGGTTATGTAGATACCGCTGACCACGACCCGGGCTTCTGTCTTCACCGGGAGGATATCGAATACTTCGCCGTCCGCCAGAAGCGTCATGACCTTCGGACCGATCTTGGCCTTCACGACAGGAACCTTCATGCGGCGGAGGTATTTGGGCGTCTGTTCCGCCACGGCTTTGGGAAGATTCGCTTCGCTCAGTTTCATCTTCTTCTTGTCGATCACCAGGATCGATACGGTCTGGGCCGCGGCCTCCAGCATGTTCTGCTGTTCCACCTGTTTCTTCTCCAGACGGCGTCCGAGGAAATACAGGAGCGCCAGCACGGCGACGACGACGATGAAAATGATGAGTATAATGTTTAAGAATTTGTCCACAGGGCAATACCTCCATATATGGGATAATTAGGCAATACTGCTCATCACCAGTCTGAATATTTTACCACAGATTAAAAAAAATTGCAAGAAAAAGCTGAAAAACATGGCAAAAAAATCCTTGACACCTTGACAGGGGTATGATACTATGGAAAGTGCACTATTGTGGAATTCTATGCGTGCAGTAGCTTTTTGTGCCCAAAACGGCAGTAACAAAGATTAGAAAACAGGGGTGAAACGTCAATGGAGAAAAGCAGAATGCGTCCTGTGCCAGCAGGAAAAAGCGAACGAATGAGCTTCTCAAGACGGAAAGAAGTTCTTGAGATGCCGAACCTGATCGAGATCCAGAAGACTTCGTACCAGTGGTTTTTGGACGAAGGCCTGAAGGAAGTTTTCGAGGACATCTCTCCGATCGCGGATTTCGCGGGACATTTAAGCCTTGAATTTGTCGATTTTACATTATGTAAAGACGATATCAAATATTCGATCGACGAATGTAAGGAGCGTGACGCGACGTATGCGGCGCCTCTTAAGGTGAAGGTCAGACTCTGCAATAAGGACAAGGACGAGATCAACGAGCATGAGATCTTTATGGGAGATCTGCCGCTGATGACGGATACCGGATCCTTTGTGATCAACGGCGCGGAGCGCGTGATCGTCAGCCAGCTGGTGCGTTCCCCGGGCATCTACTATACCGTCACCCGTGACAAAGTGGGCAAAGAGCTGTACGCATGTCAGGTGATCCCCAACCGCGGCGCGTGGCTGGAGTACGATACCGACTCCAACGACGTGTTCTACGTGCGTGTGGACCGGACCCGCAAGGTTCCCGTGACCGTGCTGATCCGCGCCCTGGGCTACGGGACCAACGCGGAGATCATCGATATCTTCGGCGAGGAGCCCAAGATCCTGGCCAGCTTCACCAAGGACGTTTCCGACAATTATCAGGACGGCCTGCTGGAGCTGTATAAGAAGATCCGTCCGGGCGAGCCTCTCTCCGTGGACAGCGCCGAGAGTCTGCTCAACAGCATGTTCTTCGACCCCAGAAGATATGACCTGGCCCGTGTCGGACGCTACAAATTTAATAAGAAGCTTTCCTTCGGCAACCGGCTGAAGGGCCACACACTGGCGGAGGATGTTTCGGATCCGAATACCGGCGAGGTGCTGGCGACGGCCGGTCAGCAGCTGGACAAGAAGACCGCCGAGGCGATCCAGAACGCGGCGGTGAAGAGCGTATGGGTCCAGGGCGTCGACCGCAACGTCAAGGTCATCTCCAACATGATGGTGAACCTGGAAAATTATGTGAGTTTCCCGGCTTCCGAGGCCGGAGTTACGGAGTTAGTATTCTACCCGGTGCTGAAACCGATACTGGATGAATTTGGAGACGATGAGGAGGAACTGAAGCGCGCGATCCGGAGGAATGTGCGCGAGCTGGTTCCGAAGCACATCACCAGGGAAGATATCCTTGCCTCCATCAACTATAATATGCATCTGGAGCAGCAGATCGGCAATTCCGATGATATCGATCATCTGGGCAACCGCCGTATCCGCGCTGTCGGCGAGCTTCTGCAGAACCAGTACCGCATTGGTCTGGCCCGTATGGAGCGCGTGGTCCGCGAGCGCATGACCACGCAGGACATCGACGGCATTACGCCCCAGTCCCTGATCAATATCAAGCCCGTGACCGCGGCGGTGAAGGAGTTCTTCGGAAGCTCCCAGCTGTCCCAGTTCATGGATCAGAATAACCCTCTGGCAGAGCTGACGAACAAGCGCCGTCTGTCGGCGCTGGGTCCCGGCGGCCTGTCCAGAGACCGCGCCGGATTCGAGGTCCGCGACGTGCACTACACCCATTACGGACGTATGTGCCCCATCGAGACCCCTGAAGGTCCGAACATCGGTCTGATCAACTCTCTGGCTACCTACGCCCGGGTGAATATCTACGGTTTCGTGGAAGCGCCCTACCGTATCGTGGATCAGTCGGATCCGAAGAATCCGCGGGTCACGGAGGAAGTGGTCTACCTGACCGCCGACGAGGAGGACAATTTCGTCGTGGCGCAGGCCAATGAGCCGCTGGACGATGAGGGACATTTCGTCAATAACAACGTTACCGGACGTTACAGGACAGAGACGTCGTCCTTCCAGAAGACCAGCATCAACCTGATGGACGTGTCGCCGAAGATGGTGTTCTCGGTGGCGACCTCCATGATCCCGTTCCTGGAGAACGACGACGCCAACCGCGCGCTGATGGGTTCCAACATGCAGCGTCAGGCTGTGCCGCTTCTGAATACCGAAGCCCCCGTCGTGGGCACCGGTATGGAGGGCAAGGCGGCTGTTGACTCCGGCGTCTGCGTGGTGGCGAAGAACGCCGGCGTGGTCGAGCGTTCCGCTTCCAATGAGGTTATTATCAGGCGCGACGCGGACGGCGTGAGGGATACCTACCGCCTGACCAAGTTCCAGAGGAGCAACCAGTCCACCTGCTATAACCAGAAGCCCATCGTATTCAAGGGCGACCATGTGGAGGCCGGCGAGGTCATCGCCGACGGCCCCTGCACCTACAACGGTGAGCTGGCCCTGGGCAAGAACCCGCTGATCGGATTCATGACCTGGGAGGGTTACAACTATGAGGACGCTGTCCTTCTGAGTGAGAAGCTGGTGCAGGA
>CANQGA010000293.1 GCA_947600145.1 uncultured Lachnospiraceae bacterium
CCGGTGAGACCGTTCGTAGCGATCCTGGGCGGCGCCAAGGTTGCCGACAAGCTGAACGTGATCAATAACCTGCTTGAGAAGTGCGACACGCTGATCATCGGCGGCGGCATGGCGTTCACGTTCCTGAAGGCCCAGGGCAAGGGCGTAGGCAACTCCCTGGTAGACGACGAGAAGATCGATTACTGCAAGGAAATGATGGAGAAGGCAGCGAAGCTTGGCAAGAAGCTGCTTCTGCCGGTCGACACCACCGTGGCCGCCTCCTTCCCGGATCCGATCGACGCTCCGATCGAGGTATCCGTAGTTTCTTCCGACGAGATCCCGGCCGACATGGAAGGCCTGGATATCGGACCGAAGACTGCTGAGATGTACGCAGAGGCCGTGAAGTCCGCCAAGACCGTCGTCTGGAACGGACCGATGGGCGTGTTCGAGAATCCGATCCTGGCGAAGGGCACCATCGCGGTCGCCAAGGCTCTGGCCGAGACCGAAGCTACCACGATCATCGGCGGCGGCGATTCCGCGGCAGCCATGAATCAGCTGGGCTTCGCCGACAAGGTCAGCCACATCTCCACCGGCGGCGGCGCTTCCCTTGAATTCCTTGAGGGCAAGGAGCTTCCGGGCGTTGCGGCGGCGGATGATAAATAAACCTGCGGAGCATGCCTTATTGCTCCGATGTTGTGATGCGCGTGGTCAGTTTTGACATATACCCGCGTCCCACACAGTGAGAAAGAACAACTCGCCCAGGTATCCTGCGGCCGCGGGGTACTTGGGCGAACGATACATTTTCGTTCAGATACAGAAACCAGTAACAGGAACAGGAGAATATAAGATATGGCAAGAAAGAAAATCATCGCGGGCAACTGGAAGATGAACATGACTCCCAGCGAAGCGGTTGCCTTAGTTGAGCAGTTAAAGCCACTGGTCGTCAATGACGACGTGGACGTGGTCTTCTGTGTGCCGGCCATCGATATCATCCCGGCCATGAAGGCCGCCGAGGGGACGAATATCCAGATCGGCGCCGAGAATATGTACTATGAGGAGAAAGGCGCTTACACCGGCGAGATCTCCCCGAACATGCTGGTGGACGCCGGCGTGAAGTACGTGATCATCGGCCACTCCGAGCGGAGAGAGTATTTCGCGGAGACCGACGAGACGGTCAATAAGAAGATCCTTAAGGCCTTCGAGCACGGCATCACCCCGATCATCTGCTGCGGCGAGTCCTTAAAGCAGCGCGAGCAGGGCATCACCATCGACTGGATCCGTCAGCAGATCAAGATCGCCTTCCTGGGCGTGACCGCGGACCAGGCGAAGACGGCCGTCATCGCCTACGAGCCCATTTGGGCCATCGGCACCGGCAAGGTAGCCACCACCGAGCAGGCCCAGGAGGTCTGCGCGGCGATCCGTGCCTGCATCGGCGAGCTGTACGATGAAGCGACCGCGGC
Organism: uncultured Lachnospiraceae bacterium; assembly: GCA_947600145.1. Taxonomy (GTDB): domain Bacteria; phylum Bacillota; class Clostridia; order Lachnospirales; family Lachnospiraceae; genus UBA3402. The sequence continues at coordinate 1,440 of CANQGA010000293.1, forward strand.
GGCGATCCGCATCCAGTACGGCGGTTCCGTATCCGCGTCGAGCGCTCCGGAGCTGTTCGCCCAGCCCGACATCGACGGCGGCCTGGTAGGCGGCGCGTCGCTCAAGCCGGACTTCGGGAAGATCGTGCGTTACAACAAGTAATCGTCAATTATAACAAATAACAAAAAATTAGGCATTTTAACCAAATAAAACACTCCAAAACGTCACGAAACGTCATTAAATTCAGTAGTTATTACTAATTGAAATGCGTCTCGTGACGTTTTATAATTATACTACTATCACTTTTAACTATCACTTTTGCTCTTGCAATATCCTCCCTTTTGAAAAAGTGATAGTTTTTAGAAAAGGAGATATAATGGCGACGAAAAACATTAATAGATCAAATGATCCCGGCCGAGAATCAAATGGCAGCGGCAGTACCAGAATGCTTGAAGATGGGAAATGGGAGTGTGTAATTCAGAGTAAATATATTAATCCCAAAACAGGTAATTATAAAAGGGTTAAGCGGACTGGTAAAACAGAGACAGAAGCCAGGGAATCGGCCCAAATGGCTCTTAATGCGTGGGAGAAGGAGATCGAACGTGGGAAAGATACAAAAATTAGTCGCACAAAAACTTTCGGACAGTATATGGACGAGTATATTGAAACGCAGCGTAAACCCCAGTTAACGGCGAGCGGATATCATTCATATATTCGGAATATGCATGTCAATTTCTATCCGTTTCCTATTGCGAAATATCAATTGCATATGCTTAATGCGGTTGAGTTTGAAAGGTATTATGATACTATTTTGCAATTAAAAAGTAAGAAGACCTGTTCTTTACCTATGCAGTTATGCAAGGCCTGCTGCCAGTGGCTTATTGATAGAAGCCTGCTAAAAGAAAATTATGCGGCTCAGGCCAAAATTAAAGAAGAAATTGCAGATGAATATGATAAGAAAAAAGAAGATGATATTAAGAACCGCAAAAAAGTATTCAGTGTAGAGGACATTCAGAAATTCTACTACGCCTATAAAAACCATATGGGACAGTACCCGGTTATTGTGCTGTTCCTTCTGGAAACAGGCATGAGAGCCAGTGAGTTTGCTGCATTGAGAAATGACAGTATTGATCTGAAGAAGAATCGTATTGATATTGTAGAAACGCGCTCAGTCAGATTTATAGACAATGATAAGAATAAAGGTATAGAGGAATACGTAAAAGTCCCGAAAAACAAGGAATCACGATTTATCATTATGTCAGATCTCTGCCGTGAATGTGTATTATATATGATGGAACAGACGAAGCTGAATTGCCCTAATAATCCGGATAATCTTTTATATCCTACTTTTAGGAATGGCAGGCGCAGGACAAACTCGACCATGGAGACATGCTTTAAGGATTTGTGTAACAAGCTGGGAATTGACAGGGATGTTCATCCGACTAAAACCGGCCAAATGAAAGGGCTGAGTTTACATTCACTGCGGCACACGGCAGATACAATCGCAAACACGGCAAAAGGAGCTAATGTCATAAATACTGCCTTGATGATGGGGCACAAGGCAATATCTGTTGAAAATGTATATACTCATGCAACGGAGGAAGCGTTGGCCTCAGTCGTAACGCCATCCCAGGCGATTATAGCTGATTATAAAAAAGAACCTGATGATAAAGCTGCGAAAGATGAAGAACTGTATAAACTGTATTTGAGACTTAAAGAGAAATATGGAGAATGAAGATTCAATGATCAGAAAGGATGTTGCCGGGGGAGTGAT
>CANQGA010000294.1 GCA_947600145.1 uncultured Lachnospiraceae bacterium
CTCCGTCCCGGCGCTTAAGGGGCGCAGGGCGACGGCGACCTTATCGTCGGGGTGGATGCGGATAAATGACTGTTCCATAGGTGATACCTCCTGTAGGAGTTAAATGATGCAGTGCTGATATAACCCTATATGTTTGGAAAAACTATGCAGCTGCGCCGGTCTGCATATCAATGGCGCTCGTGCCATGCCGGCGCGTTTAGGAAAACATTTACCCGGGAATGGAGATCTTTCCCATGACCGACGCTTTCTTCGCTCCGGTGACGCCGGGCAGTGAATTGACGCGGCCGCGGACGCAAAGATCCGCCATCAGAGCGAAAGCGATCGCTTCCTTGGCGTCGCTGTTTCCGCCCAGATCCTCCTGGGTCTTCACGGCGACGCCGTAAGGGGCGAGGCGCCGCGCCAGGAAGGAAAGGAGCGTCCGGTTGTAGCTTCCGCCTCCGCCCGCGATCAGCTCGGCGGCGCGGTACTTCGGCAGCACATAGCGCTCGTAGGCGTCCGCGATGGACCAGGCGGTCAGATCCGTGACGGTGGCCAGCAGATCGGCGGGAGAGAGCTTCCCGTCTTGAGCCCGGTACCAGTCCAGGATCTTCTGCGTATACTGCAGTCCGAAATGTTCCCTGCCCGTGCTTTTGGGCAATGGCAGCGTGTAATACTCATCCTTTTGGAGAAGCTCCAGAAGTTCCCGGTTTACCGTTCCCCGCGCGGCCATTTCCCCGCCCGCGTCGAAGGTCTTCTCTCCGCCTGTCAGGGCGGTGACCGCCGCGTCGATGATCATGTTGCCGGGGCCGGTGTCGAAGGCGCGGACGTCCTCCGGCCTGGCGCCGGCGGGAAGCACGGTCATATTGCCGATCCCGCCGATATTCTGCAGAAGGATCGTTTCGTCCTCCCGGCGGTAGAGCAGGTATTCGGAAAACGGTACCAGCGGCGCTCCCTGGCCGCCGGCCGCCATATCCGCCACCCGGAAATCCGTGACCGTCAGGATGCCGGTGCGTTCCGCGATGACGGCGCCTTCGCCGATCTGAACCGTGCAGCGGATCGGGCAGCCGTCTTTGTCACAGATCGCCGGTTCATGCCAGATAGTCTGGCCGTGGGAGCCGATCACATCGATCTCCTCCGGCCTGCGGCCGGCTTTCCGTATCACCGAAAGGGCCGCCTCCGCGTAGAGCTCGCCCAGCAGGAAATTCATGTAGCCGATCCGGTCAACGGTGGAGGTCTCCGGGCGGAACAGTTCAAAGATCTGCCGCCGTACGTTATCCGGAAACGGCCTGTTCTCGAACGCCAGCAGACGCACCCGCGGCCGTTCGGCATTTCCGGAGATCTCCGCCAGGGCGGCGTCGATGCCGTCCACGGAGGTGCCGGACATCATGCCGACAGCCAGACGGGCAGGATGGTTATTTCCATGCGAAGAAAGCGCCAGTGACGCTCTCCTCGTATTTCCATGCAAGGAAGGCGCCAGTGACGCCTTGCTTGTATTTCCATGCGGACAAGGCGCCGGTGACGCCTTGTCCGTATTTCCATGCGAAGAAAGCGCCAGTGACGCTCTCCTCGTATTTCCATCGTTGAAAATCATGCCGCACAGCCTTCTAACTTACAGATCGAATCCGAAATACTTCACCGCGTTGTTATAGCTGATGCCTTCCACGATCTCCTTCAGGGACTTCATATCCGCCGGATACTCGCCGTTCTCGACCCAGCCGCCGATCAGATTGCACATGATGCGGCGGAAATACTCGTGACGGGTGTAGGACAGGAAGCTTCTGGAGTCGGTCAGCATGCCGATGAAATTGCCCAGGCAGCCCAGATTCGCGAGGCTTGTCATCTGCTCGGTCATGCCCACTTTATGATCATTGAACCACCAGGCGGAACCCTGCTGGATGCGTCCGTTTACGCCCGCGCCCTGGAAGCAGCCGATGATCGTGCCGATGGCCGCGTTGTCGTTGGGATTTAAGGAATAAAGGATCGTCTTCGGGATCTCGTTGGTGGCGCTTAAGGCGTTCAGGAAATCCGCTGTCTGGGCGGACGGCGCGTAGTCGTTGATGCAGTCAAACCCGGTGTCGGGGCCAAGCTGCTCGTACATGTAGGCGTTGTTGTCGCGTTTGCAGCCGTAGTGGAGCTGCATGACCCAGCCGCGCTTATTGTATTCCTTTGCCAGGAACAGGAGTATGGCGGTCTTGTATTTCCTCTGTCCCTCCGCGGAGACCGGCTCGCCGGCCAGTGCCCTGCGCAGGAGGTCATTGACTTCCGCGTCGGTGGCGGGGGCGTACATCACGTACTCGAGACCGTGATCGGATACACAGCAGCCGTTGGCCGCGAAATAATCCATGCGGTTTTTGAGGGCGTCCTTTAACGTGCACCAGCACTCCACATTCACGCCGCTGACCGCGGACAGCTTCTCGATATAGGCCTTGAAGTCGGGCTTTTCGATGTTGACGGCCTTGTCCGGTCTCCAGGCCGGAAGGACCTGCACGTCGAAGGTGTCGTCCGCCGCGATCTTCTGGTGCCACTCCAGCGTATCCACCGGATCGTCGGTGGTGCAGACCAGGGTCACGTTGGACTGCTTAATGATGTTGCGGGCGGACATGGAGTCCTCGTGGAGCTTCGCGTTGCACAGATTCCAGACCTCCTCGGCGGTGTCGCCGTTTAAGTAACCTTCATAGCCGAAATACCGGCGCAGCTCCAGGTGGCTCCAGTGATACAGCGGGTTGCCGATCAGCTTCGGCAGGGTCTCCGCCCATTTCTGGAATTTCTCACGGTCGCTGGCGTCGCCGGTGATGTACTTCTCTTCCACGCCGTTGGAACGCATCTGGCGCCATTTGTAATGGTCGCCGCCCAGCCATACCTGCGTGATATTGTCGAACTTCCGGTCCTCGGCGATCTCCTGCGGATTGATATGGCAGTGATAGTCCAGAACCGGCATCTTCTCGGCATACTCGTGATACAGCGTCCGGGCCGTTTCGGTGGAAAGCAGGAAGTCCTTGTCCATAAACTGCTTCATAATAAACACCCCTCCTTACAGCGCAATATAAGCGCATACATTATGATTATATTATAATATCCGGGGACAGAAAACGCAAGGAAAGCTTTGAAAAGCTTCATGAATTTACGCATGGATCTCCGCGCGGCGCGGGAAGCGGAAGATTCAGCGGCTGAGCGCGGCGCGGGAAGCGGAAGATTCAGCGGCTGAGCGCGGCGC
>CANQGA010000295.1 GCA_947600145.1 uncultured Lachnospiraceae bacterium
CTTAGTAATGTTCTTCAGTGACAGACTTGACATAGCAAATATCCTCCTCTTATGAGTAAATATAATATAGGCGGGACGCGAAGCATCTGTCCCTTATAAAGCTTCTGCAATAATAATACACGAAACATGATTTTTTTACCATATTGCAAATTACCAAAAAATTTTTTTCTAATTTGTTTAATCTGCATATTCTTACGGTATTTTTATCAATGTTCCAAAATGAGTTTCAAAACGGCCGCGCATTTAGGTCAATATTCTATAAAGCCTTCCCCGAGCACCTCCCGGACGTCGCTCATTATAACGAACGCCTTCGGATCCATCTCCCAGACCAGCTCCCGGATCCGCACGATCTCCTTGCGGGAAACCACGCAGAACAGCATCTTTCTCTCCTGTCCGGAATACATACCGACAGCGGGGACCGCGGTGACGCCCCGTTCAAGCCGGCAGAGGATCGCCCCGGCGATCTCATCGCTCTTATCGGAAATGATCAGCGCCTGCTTGGAGAATTTCATGCCCTCAAGGATCCCGTCGGAAACCCTGGAAACCATAAAGATGGCGATGCAGGCGTAGAGAGCGCTGGTGATTCCGAATACGCCCGCTCCTGCCAGCACGACGATGCCGTCCAGCACCTGCATGATCTGCGAGATGGAATAATGCTTCATCCTCCGCCGAAGCAGGGCCGCCAGCATATCCGTACCTCCGGTCGTGGCCTGCATCAGAAACACGAGGCCGGTACCGGCTCCGGACACGATCCCGCCGAAAAGTCCCGCCAGAAACAGATCATCGGTAACCACATGCATCTCCGGAAGCACATAGAGCGACAAAGACAGCGCCGCCGTGGCCAGCGCCGTCCGCCTGATAAACGCGAATCCCTGCAGACGCCACGCGGCCAGGAACAGCGGGATATTCAGCACTGTGTTCGTAACCCACAGCGGAATATCCGTATAATATTTCACGATGATGGCGATGCCGGATACGCCTCCGGTCACCAGCCCCACCGGATCATACATATTCTTGATGGCGAAGCCCATGATAAAGGCCCCTGCCACGATCAGCAGATAGTCAAGATAGGCCGGCCGGTTTTTAAACATAGGTCATACCTTCTCGATGGAATGATCCGTGATCCGGATCCTGCCCTCTTTCAGCAGATGGCCGACCGCGCGCTTAAACGCGTTCTTGCTGAGATGGAACTCATCGCGGATCCGTTCGGGCGAAGCCTTATCCGTGAACGGAAGCGAACCGCCGCCCGCCTCGATCGCTTCCCAGATCAGGGCGGCGTCGGTATCCATCTGGGCGTAGGCCTTTTCCCTGGGGCTCAGATCCAGCTTGCCGTCCGGCCGGACCTTCAGCACTCTGGCCTCCACCACGTCCCCCGGCCGGATCCCTCCGTACAGCTCCTTCTCCGGGATCATTCCGTAATATCTGTTGTTGACAGCGACAAACGCCCCCAGACGCTCATTGATCTCATAGACGGTTCCCGTCACCCTGTCGTCCTTCTGATAAGGAGAATCGCTGCTCATATAGCGGTATACGTTCATCGTCGCCGCCAGACGGTTTGATTTGTCCCGGTAGACCGCCACCAGGCACTGCTCGCCCGGCCGCACCGGATGGTTCTGCTCTTTAAAAGGAAGCAGAAGATCCTTTTCAAGCCCCATATCCAGGAAAGCGCCGATCTTCCCGACCTCCTTGACCGTCAGAACGCCGACCTCCCCCAATGTCAGGATCGGCCTGTGTACCGTGGCGATCAGCCGGTCTGAGGAATCCCTGTAAATAAATACCGTCAGCCTGTCGCCGATACGGGTTCCCTCCGGCACCTGTTTCCCCGGCAGAAGCACCGCGCTCTCTCCGTCGTCCGTTTCGCTTAAGAAGACTCCGAAGCTCTTCTCCCGCACTACCACCAGTTCCTGCATCTTTCCTAACTCGATCATAACTCCTCCGGCGGGTTAATTGCCGCCCTGCTCCTCCCGCAGCCACACGACCGCGTGAGGGTTCCCCGCGCCGTCCGACAGCGCCACCACATATCCCTCCTGAATGCGGCTTATGCGGGGGACGATCACATCTCCCAGATAAGCGGCCTTCTTATATTCTACTCTCAGCTCAGCGATCCGCAGATCCTCCGGAAGGTATTCCCTGGCGATCTGCACATACTGGGCATTGTTGACATGGCGGTTGGTATCCAGATGATGCAGGGCAACCGTTATGGGCCGGCCCTCCTCATACTCCCCGGGCAGCGTGATGCGGCGCGGAGCATAATCCATCGGGATACGCTCCTCCAGCCCGCCGTATCCCCGTATCTGGTCCTCCCCCGCGCGAATCGGACGCCCCGCCTGAGTATCGAACAGAAACCAGATGGAATTGGCGCGGACCATATAGTTTCCGTCCATATCCCGGATATAAAAATTACGGTAACCGTACATGCCTTTGAACTCATAGGGCCAGGTCCCGATCCGGATCTCGTCGCCCAGGCCGGGATAACGGTCGATCACGATCTGCCAGGAAGACAGCCACCACGCCTGGTGCCGGTCATTTAAATAATCCAGCCCCAGCCCCACCGCCTCAGACTGGAACGTGGAGCAGTCCTGCAGATAATTGATGATGCCCGTCAGGGACAGCCTGCCCTCCGGGTCGATCTCACTGTACCGCACCCGGCTGCTAAACTCATACATGGAAATCACCTTCTGCGTTTATTCGGGACAGAAAGTCCCGGAAGCCGGGAGAATCCTCAACAGAACTCGATTATAAAATAAAATCCGGGAGCACCTGAGCTCCCGGACTTACTTTAGCTGGGCTACAAGGATTCGAACCTTGAAAATGACGGAGTCAGAGTCCGTTGCCTTATAGCCCAATCTGCCAGTATTTCCCGGGGCTTCCCACAACACTTAAATTAAAATTGACCTATTCCGCTGTGGAGATTTCTCCGACCACTCATACAGAAACAAGTCCAAGCCATTCTTCCACGGTCTTAGTCGATTGCCCGGCTGCATGGGCGATCACGTCCAGACCGACGCCGCTCTCATACAGTTTCCGAGCCATATCCTGAGCAGCTTCCTTCTTTTCGCTCTCTACATACGTCTTATAAATATATTCATCATCGAAAAGCGTCATCATAATATTGACAACCT
>CANQGA010000296.1 GCA_947600145.1 uncultured Lachnospiraceae bacterium
AGGGCTGCATTTTCGTGTCCCGCAGGTCAGCTCATGCAGGCCCGTCCGCTCGGCTGCGGGCTGCTGCGGCTTCGCAGAAGCCGCAAATTCAAAATGAAAAAGGAAAAATTAAAAATGAATCGCTACCCCAATGCTAATTCATTTTCGGGCAGCTGCCTGCGGAGCTGCCTGCGGCGCATCGGATAAGCCGGAAGAAAAGCCCGCTGCCTGCGGAACTGCCTGCGGTGCGGCTGATAAGCCGGCAGAGGCTCCCGCTGCCTGCGGCGCATCGGATAAGCCGGAAGAAAAGCCCGCCGCCTGCGGGACTGCCTGCGGCGCTTCTGACAAATGATCCGGATAGTTGTGGATTGTTCCCGGTTGGAAACGCCAGCCGGGAACATACGATAAGGATTCGGGAAACCGATTTATATAAAGCGAGGGTATGGTATGAAGCAGTATTTTTCTTTTCAATGGCATATCACGGATGAGTGCGATCAGCGGTGCAAGCACTGTTACATCTTCTCCGGGGATAAGTGTCATGAGCTTAAGAGCATGACTTGGGCACAGATGGAAGACACTTTCTATAACTGCCTGGACTTCTGCGAGGTGTATGGCCGTTTGCCCTATTTCTACCTGACCGGCGGCGATCCCATTCTGCACCCGGATTTCTGGCGGCTGCTGGCTCTCATGAAAGAACACAATGTCCCGTTTACGATCATGGGCAACCCATTTCATTTGAACGATCAGGTGTGCCGGGAAATGAAATACTACGGCTGCGAAAAGTACCAGCTTTCCCTTGACGGCCTTCATGAGACCCACGACTGGTTCCGCAAGCCCGGCTCCTTTGACTGCACGATGGAAAAGATCGGCTGTATCAACCGCTCCGGGATGCGAAGCGTGATCATGACGACGGTATCCAAAACAAACCGCATGGAAGTGCCGGGAATCATCGACGCGGTTGTGGCAGCAGGGGCGAACGTATTCGCTTTTTCCCGCTATGTCCCCAGCGGCGGCGATCTGGACGCTTCCATGACGCCGCAGGAGTACCGGGAACTGCTGGCAATATGCGATAAGAAGTTCAAAGAATATGAGGCGGAGGGCTGCCAGACGTATTTCAACAAAAAAGACCATCTCTGGACGCTTTACGAGTATGAGACGGGGACGTTCAAAATCCCCGCAGACGCAAAGGAGGGCATGATCTACGGCGGATGTAACTGCGGCAACTGCCATATCACGATTCTGCCCACCGGCGATGTGTACGCCTGCCGCCGTGTGGCGGAGAGCAAGGTCGGCAACGTATTCACCGACCGGCTGGCGGATGTTTGGGTATGCGAAATGGAGCAGTACCGGGAGTATGATAAATTCGTCAAATGCGGAAAATGTGAGTTGAAGGCGTGGTGTAGGGGCTGTCCCGCTGTGGCAAAGGGGACAAACGGAAGCTTCTATGAAGCCGATCCGCAATGCTGGAAGGAGGCAGGCTGATGGAACTTTTAGAGCTTATGAAATACCGCCGTTCCATCCGCAAATATCAGGACCGGCAGATCTCCCGTGAGGATATGGAAATGATCATCGAGGCGGGAACCTATGCGCCAAACGCCGGAGGCGGCCAGCGCAGTATCATTGTTGGTATCCGAAACTCGGAGCTTGCGGAGAAGATCGGCAGAATGAATGTCGCCCGGTTTGACCGCTCTAAGCTCTCCGGCAGCTACGTTTCCGCCGACCAGCCCAGTATCATTGACGATTCGACCATGAAAAGCGGGTTCTATGGCGCTCCCGCTGTCTGCGTCATTTTCGCCATGAAGAATTTCCTTTACAGTGTCCCGGACGCCTTTTGCTGTGCCGAAAACATGGTGCTGATGGCCACGGAGCTTGGCATTTCCTCCTGCATTATCGCAAGGGGCGAGGAAACCTTTGCGGGTGAGATCGGCGCGGCGCTTCTCCGGGAGTGGAATATTCCCGAAAACTATATCGCCCGCTGCTTCGTAACATTGGGATATTGTGACGGTGAATATCCGCTGCCGAAACCGAGAAAAGCGCAGCGAAACAGAATCATTGAATGAGGTATTAAAAATGAACGCACAAACTTGTTTGAAGAAATTGGAATATGTCGGCGTATTGGCCTTTGCAACAGTGGACAAAGACGGCGCGCCGCAGATCCGCAATATCTCTGCCATTCATTACGAGCCGGACAGGATGATCTTCTTCACCGCAAAAGGGAAAGCCTTCTGCGAAGAACTTCTGGCCGACGGGCGTGTGCAGGTGCTGGGCTATACCAGGTATAAAGAGATGATCCGCCTGTCCGCAAAGGCTGTTCCCGTCCCGGGGGACGAACAGGAGAGGTGGATCGACACGATTTTTGCCGAGCAGCCCTATTTATCCAACGTCTATCCCGGCGATACCCGACGCTTGGCGGGAATTGTCTTTGAGATCCGTGACGCGGAAATAGAATATTTCAATCTCGGCGTCAATCCGATTTTCCGGGAGAGCTACACCATCGGCGCGGGAAATCTCACGCCAAAAGGGTACATCATTTCCGAAAAATGTATCGGCTGCGGCAAGTGCCTGAAAAACTGTCCGCAGCGGTGTATTGAGCAGGGAAGGCCTTACCGTATTCAGCAGAACCACTGCCTGCACTGCGGAAATTGCTTTGCGGTCTGTCCCGTAGAGGCGATTGAAAAGCGGGGATAAATTCAGCGGTAATTTGTAACCTGTGGTATGAACTGATGAATGTATCCGGACTTTCTGCTCCGCTGTTGACTTCGCTTTGCTGTTGACTTAGAATAAAAGAAACGAAGCATTATTTAGCAGAGGGGGTTTAGGATATGAATAATATTGAACGCAAACAACAGGGTCTGCCGTATTGCTATGATGACCCTGCATTGCTTGGCGACCAACATATCTATCAGGATAAAATGACAGAGTATAACCGCACGCTGCCTACAGAGACGGAACTTCGGCAGAGACTTCTGCGGGAGGTATTTGCGGAAGCAGGACCGGGCTGTACGGTTGAGACGCCTCTCAATGCGAACTGGGGATGTAAACATGTCCATTTGGGGAAAGGAATCTATATCAATTCAAATGTCACATTTGTGGATGATGAGCATATCTATATAGGTGACTT
>CANQGA010000297.1 GCA_947600145.1 uncultured Lachnospiraceae bacterium
GACGACAGGACTCGAACCTGCGACCCTCTACACGTCAAGCAGATGCTCTCCCAGCTGAGCTACATCTCCAACGCAAATCATTATAAAGGATAAAGGGATTTTTTGCAACCCCTTTTCTGTAACTTTTTTCACTTCGCGAGTTATTTCGCGAGTCGCTTTTTCACGAGTTATTTCGCGAGCCGCTTTTTCACGAGCCGTTTTTCGGGGCGTTCGCTCACAGCGGCAGCATTTCCGGCTTTCTCTCGTGGTATACCGTGTAATACCGGTAACCGCACTCCCGCAGCAGCTCCGCCGCGCGGGCGAATTCGCAGCCCACATAGTCCGGCGTGTGGGCGTCGGAGCCGACGGTCAGCAGCTCCCCGCCAAGCTCCCGGTAGCGGAGAAGGATATCTTCACAGGGGTTCGGGTGGCCCAGCCGATAGCGGAAGCCGCCGGTGTTGCATTCCAGGGCTTTGCCCTTTCCGATCAGAGTCCGCAGGAGCGGATCGATATAGTCCATGTAGTCGGTAGCCCGGTATCCGGCGCCCCGCGCGGAGCAGTAGCGCACGATATAATCCAGATGGCCGAAGCTGTCATAACAGTCCAGGGCCTGTACGGTTTCCAGGGAGACCTCGAAGAACCGCCGCAGCGCTTCCTGCGGCGTGCGGCCCTCATAGAAGGCCGGATAATACGGATCAAGCCCGTCGATGAAATGGCGGGAACCGATGACATAGTCGAAGCCGCATGTCCGCGTCAGTTCATCCAGATACTCCGCGATATGGCGCTGCAGTCCAAGCTCCACGCCGATCTCCACGCGGATCCGGTCCCGGTATCTCTCCCTCAGCTGAGCCATGGCGGCCAGATATGCCGGGAAATCCAGGGTGAAATCAAGCTCGGAGACCACATCGTAGTCATGGTGGTCGGTGACGCAGATCCGTTCCATGCCGAGGGCAATGGCGCGTTCGATCTGCCGGTCGGGCGGCGTTTCGCTGTCGCCTGAGAAGCTGGTATGAAGATGAAAATCGCATAACATGGCGGAAAAACTCCTTTCCGGGGTTAAGGCAGGTCCGTTTCCGGGCTGCTTAAGGCCCGCGCGGACATTCTGCCACAAGACATTCTGCCACAAGACATTCTGCCACAAGACATTCTACCACGGATCCGCGATTCTTGTATACTCCTTTTTTCCAAAACCCCTTGTCAGTATGCATCTCCGTATGATATGATAAACCAGTATGCGCGGGATAAAGCGCCGCCGCGCGGGCGGATGCGGGAGGAAATTATGACGATCAGCGATATTTCCAATATATTCGGTTTTATAGGCGGCCTGGGCATGTTTTTGTACGGCATGCGCCAGATGGCTGACGGTATGCAGCAGACCGCCGGCGGCAAGATGAAGCAGCTTCTGGGGATGCTGACCAGCAACCGTTTCATGAGCGTTATCCTGGGCACCGCGATCACGATCATCATCCAGAGCAGCGGCGCCACCACGGTCATGGTGGTCGGCTTCGTGGGCGCGGGCGTGATGAATCTGAGCCAGGCCATCGGCATCATCATGGGCGCCAATATCGGAACCACGATCACCGGCTGGGTGGTCTCTTTAAGCCAGCTGGGCAGCGCCATGGCGGTGCTCAAACCGGTGTTCTACGCGCCGCTGATGATCGGTATCGGTTCGCTTCTGATCATTTTCCTGAAGAAGCAGAAAGACCATATCGCGGGACAGATCCTGGTCGGTCTGGGACTTCTGTTTTTGGGCCTTGAGATGATGTCTTCATCCTTTTCCGGCTACGCGGACGCGCCGATCTTCGGGAAGGCGTTTGAACTTCTGGGCGGCAATCCGCTCCTCGGTATTCTGATCGGGATTTTGGTAACCCTGCTTCTGCAGAGTTCCTCGGCTTCCGTCGGCGTCCTGCAGACGCTGGCGCTGAGCGGCGTGGTGACCGCGCCGGCGGCCGTCTATATCTGCCTGGGCGAGAATATCGGCGCCTGTTCCACGGCCATGCTTTCGGCCCTGGGCGGCTCCCGCGACGCCAAGCGGGCGGCGGTCATGAACCTGATCTTCAATCTGGTCGGCGCCGCAGTCTGCGTGGCGGCTGCGTTTGTTTTCTTCACCATGAACCCGCAGGCCGCCCAGTGGAGGGTGGCGGCGGTGCAGATCGCCATTTTCCATACTGGTTATAATATCGTTAAGACCGTCCTGCAGTATCCGTTCGCGGATCAGATCGTGAAGCTGTCCGGGCTTTTAGTGAAGGAGGTTCCCCAGGAGAAGGAAGAGGAGCAGGAGGACGACGAGGCGGCAGTCACGCTCAAGCATCTGGACGAGAGGATCTTCCGCTCGCCCGCGTTCGCCATCGAGACCGCGTCCCTGGAGATCCAGCATATGGGCAATACGGCCCTGGGAAATGTGAAACGCAGCATCGACGCGCTCCTGACAGGCAACCTGCATGAGGTCGAGGATGTGTATAAGGTCGAGAAAACCATCGATAATATGGAAAAGATGCTGACCGAGTACATGATCCGCATCGAGAACCTGTCCCTGACCGAGCACCAGAAAGTGGTGGTCAACAACCTGTTTTACAGCGTCAGCGATATCGAGCGCGTGGGCGACCATGCCGAGAACCTGGCGGAGCTGGCCCAATACCTGGTGGATCATGATCTGAATGTGTCCGAGACCGGGATCGAGGATCTGGAAGAGATCAGCAAGGTGGTGTTCAAGTCCTTTGAGTACGCCATCGAGGCCAGAAAGACCGGCAATATGGACGCGGTCCGCAAGGTGAGCCAGTATGAGGACGAAGTGGACAGCCTGGAGGAAGAACTGCGCGAGAAGCATATCGAGCGTTTGTCCCGCGGCGAATGCGTGCCGTCGGCCGGCATCGTGTTCCTGGATATCCTGACGAACCTGGAAAGAATTTCCGACCATGCGTATAACCTGGCGGGTTATGTTAAAAATGAGATGTAATATTTTCCAGAAAGGACTTGCTATTTCCGGCAAAATCAGGTAGAATAAAAACCGGGTTGATTATTTTTTCACAATCAAATCATCTATATTTAGGAGGAATGAAATCATGGCAGTAAAAGTTGCGATCAATGGTTTTGGACGT
>CANQGA010000298.1 GCA_947600145.1 uncultured Lachnospiraceae bacterium
CTGGGCGGCAAATCTTCTTCCGCCCGGCTCTGCAACCTGGCCATCGCTGTACTGGAATATCTGCGGAAGACCGCCCGGAAGGAGCTGGCGGCCAGCGAACATTTCGCGCCCCAGGCCAGGATCGACAAGCTGGCCCGCATGGCGGAGGATTTCGTATCCCTGGGCAACCAGACCGGCGAGGGGTGGTTCCTCACCGGCGAGATGCTGGAGCTGATCGAGAACGGCGTTTGCAACATCGTCTGCACCCAGCCTTTCGGCTGCCTGCCGAACCACATCGTGGGCAAGGGCGTCATCAAGGAGCTGCGGAAGGCGTATCCCCAGTCCAACATCATCGCCGTGGACTACGATCCCGGCGCCAGCGAAGTCAACCAGCTGAACCGGATCAAACTGATGCTGGCGACGGCGCAGAAGAACCTGGAATCCAAATAGACATCAGCCTCTTCGTCTGATCGGCCATGAACAGCGGAATATTCAGCACATCGCCGTCCAGCCTCAGATTGTCCAGCGAGAACCGGATGCGGAACTTGACTTCTTCCGGAAACAGCTCCTTAAACTTTCGCAGGCTGCGGCTTGCGGTATTGTCCCCGGATTTGACTTCAACGGGGAAAATGTCGTTTTCCCGCTGAATAAGGAAATCCACCTCGTAGGGCGGGTTGGTCTGACTCCAGTATCGGGGCATAACCTCAAACTGCGTAAGCAGCGTCTGCAGCACATAGTTTTCTGTCAGGGCTCCCCTAAACTCTGTGAAGAGCCGGCTGCCCTCGCCGAAGGCGGTGGGGGCCAGCTGGGCCAGACGACGGAGCAGGCCCACGTCTGCCAGATAGATTTTGAAAGCAGTTAAATCGTCATAGGCGGACACTGGCAGCCGCGGCGCGGTACTGCGGTAGACCTTATGCACCAGACGGGCGTCCACCAGCCATTGAAGCGCGTCCTCGTACTCTCTGGCACGGGCGCCTTCCTTCACGGCCTTGTAAATGAACTTTTTATTCTCCCGGGCAAGCTGGGAAGGAATTGACCTCCAGATCATCGAAATTTTCGGAAACTCCTTCGCATCCGGGTGCTTGGCAAAATCCCGTTCGTAAGCGCCGAGGATGTTCGACAGCGCCTCCTGCATGGCCTCCACATCCCTCTCCTGTGTCCACATAGCTACTGGTTCAGGCATCCCGCCGGTAACATAGTACATCTTAAGTTTCTCCGTCAGAGGATTGAAAAAAGCATCCGGAACCGGCTCAATGGTATCTACACGATTCAAATACTCCACAAGATTCCCGTCCCCGTTGGCCATCAGAAATTCCGTGAATGTCATAGGATCGATCTGCAGAAAGTTGACCTTGCCCACCGGGAACGATGAGGGCTTCGCCAGTGCGATGCCCAGCAGCGACCCGGCGCAGGCGATATGATACTCCGGCGCGTTCTCACAGAAATATTTCATGGAATTGATGACCTTGGGGCAGTCCTGCACCTCGTCAAAGATAATGAGTGTTTTTTCAGGTAAAATGCGTTGTCCGCTCGCCAGCATGAGATTCTGAAGAATGCGCTCCACATCCTTGGTGGTCTCAAAAAACTGCCGGTATTCCTCGTGCTCATCAAAATTAAAATAGGCTGTATTTTCATAGTACCGCCTGCCGAACTCCCTGAGCACCCAGGTCTTGCCTACCTGCCGCACGCCTTTCAGGATCAGGGGCTTGCGATGCTTTGCATTTTTCCATTTAAGCAGATCGCTAATTATCAATCGTTCCATCCCGCACCTCATCACACTTTTATAGCTGTTTCGTGTGTATTTTTCACACTTTTCTATAATTATATGTGTAATGCAGGAAAAATGCAAGGGAAATCACAAATAATCTGCGGCTGATCTTCAGCCATTTTAGTGTTTCACGACCTCCACTCCCGTCAGCCTGCCTCCATCGTCATAAACTGTTTTCACGGTGAGACTCCCCTGCCCGGCAGATGTGAAAGTAAACGCGCCGCCGTCCGGAGTAAGATCAGCGAACCGGCTGACGAGCTGCCCGTTGTAATACACATTTCCTCTCCCGCTGTTCCCCTCAGCTTCTTCATAAGTAATACCAAAGGGGGCGTACTTTTCAAAAACATCGTCAAAACCCGTCCCCGGCTCCGCCGCGTTACCCTCCGCCGCAGAGACAGCCTCCAGCGCAGCGGCGGCACGCAGAGTATCCGTATTAATATCATATTCCGCCTGCGAATATTTCTCCAGTCCTGTCAGCGGTCCCTGGGGGTCGAAGCTGCCGTCGTCGTTCTGCACGCGCCGGCGCACCGTATGGACGTCGATCTCTCCTTCAAATTCCGCGTCAAGGTATTCAAATCGTACTGCCATTGCTCCCGCGCCGTCCAGATCTGCGCCGTCGAGGAAATAGCGCACGCGCTGTCCGTTCCAGAATAACGCCCTTTCTCCTTCGTCCCATATGAGGCCATATGGCTCATAGATCGTAAAGTCCGACGCTGACGCATCGCCCTCGTGAACCTCTGTCTCTGTATCCGTCCCGGAGGGCAGAGTACAGAAAGCATCTTCGCCGTCTATCGTTTTCGAATAGAGCATTCCGTTTTTGATATTCTCAAGGACGCCCTCGTACATGGCTACTGTTTCGTCTACGATCTCCTGCGTCCAGACAAATTCACCCCGGCTTCCGGTCCACGCCTTTTGCCCGATCATCCCCTGCAGCTCCACTTTTTCGTTCTCCAGCCACGCCCTGTATTCGTCATAGGTCCACCACTCCACTCCGGCCGCGGTGAAACGGGCGGTCGACGCGTTCCCGGCAACCTGCGCGGATGTGGCAAATGCAGTCGTCACGCAGGCAACCAGCACCGCCGAAGCAATCAGCGCGGCCGGCGAGGTCTTTTTCATTTTCATAATCGCCATAATCCTTTCTTCAATCGCATTTTTGCTGAAGTTATTGCAAAGAGGCGCCAGGCCGCTCCGGGTTTCCTCCATGCGGATGAGGGCCATGGCATACGCGGATTTCGCGCGTTCTCCGAACCGGCGGATCACCGTTTCATCGCAGGACAGTTCAATATCCCGGTTGGCAAGAACATACATGAGCCA
>CANQGA010000299.1 GCA_947600145.1 uncultured Lachnospiraceae bacterium
ATCTTCCGTCATATCCAGCACCGGCTCTCCGTCAGTTCCGAAATGCACCCGCCGGATCCCGCTGCTGCGCGCTCCGCCGACGCCGGGCCTGGCGTGATAAGTGTTCCATACATTTCCATCCTCATCCGTCACATAGGCGTTGTGCCCGGTGCCGAATTCGCCATCCACGCTTCTGGATGTCAGGATCGGATAATTGGTTTTCCTCCAGCTGCCCGGCTGCAGGGGATCGCCGCCGTCCTTAAGCGTCAGCAGACCGACCACATAGGAGGTATCCACCGCCGCGCTGGAAAATGTCAAATACAGCCTGCCTTCCCTTATCAGCGCAAATGGTCCCTCGTCCACGAAGGTATGGTTGTTGGCCCAGCCATACTCCGGCTTGGACAGGATCACCGGCTCGGTCAGGAGCCGCCACGGTTCCTCCGGATCCAGTCCGGCAATATAGAGCCACGCGCCCAGGTCCTTCGGCAGGAACTGTCTCTGGGACCAGACGGCGTACCATTTCCCCTGCCATTCAAAGCAGGTCATGTCCAGCGTGATCTCTTTGCCGGCTTCGCAGATATCGCTGCCGTCCGCCTTCACCACGCGCCTGGGAGCCGACCAGTCTTCGCGGCGGACAGGGTCTCCGCCCTCCCGCAGCATCATCACATGGCTCTCCTCACAGAAAAATGGTCCCGGCGTGGCCGCATGGAAGATCGCAAGCCTCCCGCCGATCTCGTGGAACTCCGGCGCCCACAGAAGGCCGCCGATACCCGGATAGGTGGTGCTGTCCAGAAGCAGGTGCTCCTCCGCCGTCACCAGTCCGGCAAGCGTATCCGCCGCCCGGATGTAGAGGGTGTGGTTGCCGTCGGCGTCATTGGTGGCGATGAAATAGTATTTTCCGTTCCAGCGGCAGACGCAGGGGTCGGCCCGGTTCTCCGCCACCGGGAATGCGAAATGCTCCTGATGGATCCGGCCTGTTATGGGATAGACGCCTTCCTTCCCGAAATCCACCTGCGTAAGATCCCAGTCTATCCGCCTGGACGCGAAGGTGCCGTCGCTGTAAAGTGCCGTGGCGCGGTGCGATTCCAGGTCTTCCGGGGTGGAAACCTCCACCGTCTCCGGAAATCTGATACCGATATTATAGGGAGTCAGCAACTTTTTCCGCAGGCGACAGGCTATATTCTCCGGGATTTCGAGGATATTGTGGGGAATGGCGCCCTCGATTTCGGATATGTCCGGAATTCCACCAGGTACATGGCTGCCGCACATCTTCGCTGCGCCGCCTGACACTCGCTCTTCACATGGCTCCGCGGCATTGTCGGCTATCGGGGCTCCGCACACCTCCGGCACCCTGCCAAGTACCAGTCCGCCGTCCGCGGACGGCCGCCAGGCATTCCCCGGCACTGATGAGACGCAGCATCCGCCGTCCCGTTCCTGCCAGATAACGGCAATATCACCGGTATCCGCATTGCAGCTGCACTGCACCTTCTCCACATAATTCATCCCAAGCTTCAGAAGCCCCAGCTCCTCATAGCTTAACAGATCGCCGGACCGGAAACAGAGCACACATCCTCTGCTCTCCTCATCGTCCTCCCCGTCTCCGCCTGTGCGGATGACGGCTACTCCAAAGCTGCCGTCCGGCAGCCAGAACAGCCACGGGTTCTTTATACTCTTCGGATTTAAGGATCCGTCCGCGTTCTCCGTCGCCTTCGCGAACAGCACGCCGCTGTTATGGTTCAGCGCCCTGTAATGATTTCCGTCTTCGCTGAGCGCCAGATGTATGCTATAAGCCAGCTTCGGATCATACAGCACCTCATTGACCGGCGCTCGCGTATAATTCAATAAATATGCCATCCTCGAAATTCCTTCCATATCATTCTTTATAATCGTTCTTCCATACCATCAATGGAACCACTCTTACCATTCTGACACCCTATCGATGCGGTATATTCTCTGACGAAATAATGCCATGCTATACGATAACTTTCATATGCACCCGTTTAAGCGCCAGATCAAGATCCCGGTCGGCGGACAGGTCGAATCTTGGCCGTCCCTCCGCGTCAAAATGCACCCGCCGGATCCCCACGCACCGCAAATGGCCGTCGATACTGGTCTCGCCATGGTAAGCGATCATCAGATTCCCATCCTCGTCGGTGTAGAAGGAGTTATGTCCGGGCCCGTATACCCCTTCCACGGAGTAATACGAAAGCACCGGATGACCGCTTTTTGTCCAGTTGGCCATATCTAAAAGGTCGTCGTCCGCGTTCGCGGTCAGAAGGCCCAGCACATAGGTATAAGCGTTTGCAGAGCCGCCGGAATAGGTCAGATAGACTTTGTCGTCCGCCTGAAATGCGTAGGGGCCTTCGTTATTGATGGTGCCGTCTACATTTTCCCAGCCGTAAAGGGGCCTGGTAAGAAGCACAGGCTCGCTGGTCAGCTGCCACGGCGTCCTCTCATCGGTTTCCGCAATGTAGAGCATGGAACCGGTGTCCATCGGACTGCCGATATGCCGCCTGTAAGACCAGACCAGATAGGAACGTCCGCCCGCTTTCAAATAAGTCATATCCAGTGTGATGCCGTCCTCCGAAAGCCAGCTTCCGTCCTTTCGCCGCACCCGGACCGGATCCGTCCAGCTGCCGGGATCCGTGATATTTCCGCCTCTTTTCAGCCGCATCATGTGGCACTGAGGCCCCCACACGCGGCCGCTGACCGCGAACAGAATGTAAAGCTCGCCGCCGATCAGATGGAATTCCGGGGCCCAGAAGGTCTGGTGCAGATTGCGCTTCTCGTCCTCTCCGAGGATCAGATGCTCCGTGATCCCCTCCGCGAACAGGCCATCCACGGTCGGCGCCTCTCTTACATACAGGCCGATGTCATTCTTATTGTCGTTAGTCGCGATATAATACTTTCTGCCTTCCCAGAACAGAATTACCGGATCGCCATAGCCCTCCGCCAGCGGAAATGGGTAACGGATCTCCTGAACCGTACCCGGTATCTCATAGATCCCGCTCCGTCCGAAATTGACGGTGGAAATGTCCCACGCCACCCGCCGCAGCGTCCGGGAGCCGTCGGAATA
>CANQGA010000300.1 GCA_947600145.1 uncultured Lachnospiraceae bacterium
CGCAGAAAAGGACGCCGCCGGCGTCCTTCCCGCATATGAGGTATCGGTATACAGCAAAGATCATTTAATAAATTTCACTTCCGGATAGATCGCCTGCTTTGCGGCTTCTTTCCTCTCGTTGAACGTGATCTTGTTCTCTTCGAACATATTTCTTCCCTGCGCGTCAATGGAGACGATCAGCGGTCCAAACTCTTTCACCTTGCAGCACCAGAGGGTTTCCGGCATGCCCAGCTCATCCCAGTGATGCTCTGCGATCCGCTCCACCTCCGTAGCGGCCACGACGGCGCAGCCGGCCGGGAATACGCAGTGGATCGCGCCGAATTCCCTGCAGGCGCGCTCCGTATTGGGTCCCATGCCGCCTTTGCCGACGATCACGCGTACGCCGGTCAGTTTCGTGAATTCGTACTCAAACTTCTCCATACGCATGGAAGTGGTCGGTCCTACGGATACCATTTCATAGTCGTCCTCCGTTCCCTCGATCTTGCGAACGATGGGACCGGCGTGGAAGATAGCCTTGCCTCTGATGTCATAGGGCAGTTCTCTTCCGTACTCTACCAGACGGCGGTGCGCCACATCGCGGCAGGTCATCAGATCCCCATCCAGCCAGACAATATCTCCGATTTTAATATCCGCAAGATCCTCAGCGCTTATCGGGGTAACCAGAACCTTTTTATCTCCTCTGATTTCGATCATTCCTATGTCCTCCTCTATCATATGATGCTGCTTTTTCATGCAGCTGCGAAATATGTAATCCCTGCATCATAATACCCAAAAGTCTTATGCCTGCGATCTCACTGATTCAGATCAATGGTTGAATGGGTGTCTACGGTTGCGTTTAAGTCCTTATCAAATACCACATGTCCGCGGCGGTGGGACCAGCAGCCCACGTTCACAGCGACGCCGATCGTCGACGGATGACGGGCGGTATTCTCAATATGAACGCCCATAACGGAAAGCTTTCCTCCCATGCCCTGCGGGCCAAGGCCGATCGCGTTGATGCCGTCTTCCAGAAGTTTTTCCATCTTGGCCGCGTTCGCATTTTCATTATGAGATCCGATGGGACGCATCAGAGCCTTCTTGGAAAGCAGGGCCGCCGTCTCGACAGACGTAGCGACGCCGACACCCACCAGAAGCGGCGGACATGCGTTCAGTCCGTAGCTGGTCATCTGATCCAGCACGAAATCCGTGATACCCTCGTAACCTGCGCCTGGCATCAATACCATGGCTTTTCCGGGAAGGGTACATCCGCCGCCGGCCATATAGGCGTAAATCTCGCACTTGTCGCTGTTAGGAACAATGTCCCAGAATACGGTAGGCGTTCCTTTGCCCACATTCCTCTTGGTATTATACTCATCAAAGGTTTCCACGCTGTTATGACGGAGCGGCGCCGCAAAGGTCGCCTGCACGACGGCCTCTTTCAGCAGCGCTTCCAGATCGTCGATCAGTGGGAACTTCGTGCCGCATTTTACCCAGAACTGAAGAACGCCTGTATCCTGGCAGCTGGGACGGTCAAGAGCCACCGCCAGATTCTGGTTCTTTGTCATCGTTTCATAGAGCACCTTCGGCAGAGCCGCGTCTTCCTGGGAAGCCAGTTCTTCCAGTTTCGCCACCACGTCGTCCGGAAGCTTTTTGGCGATATGGGCCACAAATTTCGCCATCTTGTCAGTCATCAGCTTTACATTCTCTTCTCTTGTCATAGTTACCTCCTTTTTTTTGCACAGCAGCGCGGATGTTTGCCGCGGCGCTGAATTGTTTATGGTTATTCATCACATACCGGATTCCGTCGTCTTCCTTCCCCCGCACCGATACCGGATTCCGTCGTCTTCCTTCCCCGCTACGGAGATCTCTTTACGGATAAAACGGATACAAAATCGGCAGCAGGATCATACAGACTACAAAGGAAACCAGGATCAGCGGCAGGCCGGATTTCACATAGTCGTTGAATTTGTATCCTCCGAGTCCGACCACCATGGTATTAGCCGGCATACCGATCGGCGTCGCGTAAGCGCAGGAGCCGGCGATGACCGTAGCGATCACGACCGCTCTCGGGTCGGCGCCCAGACTGCCCGCCAGGGATACGGCGATCGGCACCATCAGGGCTGTCGTAGCCGTATTGGACATGAAATTGGTCAGGACGCAGGTTACCACAAAGATCACCAGCAGCAGGATAATCGGATTCGGGTTCGTTCC
This sequence comes from uncultured Lachnospiraceae bacterium, assembly GCA_947600145.1. Classification (GTDB taxonomy): domain Bacteria; phylum Bacillota; class Clostridia; order Lachnospirales; family Lachnospiraceae; genus UBA3402. The sequence goes on from CANQGA010000300.1 coordinate 2,191, forward strand.
GAGAAGCCCCACGATCTTATCCGCGATCAGCGTTCCCGCTCCGGTCGTCTCCAGAGCGCTGGCCAATGCAAGAGAACCGCCAAACAGCAGAACCACCTTCAGATCGATGGACTGCAGCGCCGCCTTCTCGCTGATCACTCCCAGAAGCACCAGGACAACCGCGCCGGCGCAGGCCGATACCTGAATCTTGATCCCGATGTTCTCTTCAAAGATCATAGCCAGGATCACGAGGATCAGAACGACCAGGGATACGATCTGCTTCCACTGGGGAACATCCGAAAAGTCCTTCTGCTCTCCCGCCACCGCCTCGCCGGATCCATTGCCGGCCGGAAGGAACCGGTATCCGATAAACGCGAAGTAGACGATTCCAAGCAGCAGCATGGGAACTCCCACAGGGGCGTACATGAAGAAGCTGGTGGCAAGCCCCATTTCCTGAAGGGCGTTGACTCCCATCAGATTGCCCGGCGCGCCGATGATGGAAAGATTTCCGCCGAGGGCTGCCGCAAACACCAGCGGCATCAGCAGGCGGCTTCTTGAATAGCCGGATTCATCGGCAATTCCGCATACCACCGGGATCAGCACGGCCGCCGTTCCGGTATTGGACAGGAACCCGGACATCACTCCTACGATCACCATGATCGCGATGATCAGCATTCTTTCGCTTTTCGCGAATTTTGTCACGATACCGCCGATCTTATTGGCCATCCCGGTCTCAAACAGGGCCTGACCTACGACGAACATTCCGACGCAGAGGATCACGTTGCTGTTGACATATCCGGCAAATGTAGAGGAACTGTCCAAAACGCCTGTCAGGTTCAGTCCCAGCGCGACGATCGT
>CANQGA010000301.1 GCA_947600145.1 uncultured Lachnospiraceae bacterium
GATAAGCGTATTTCCGGATGACCGCATCGATCAAAGCGCGGGTGCCGGGGCCGATGGCTGACGCTTTCTGCTGAAAACCTCGATGTATTCGTTCGTAACATCTGCCGGCAGGGGATAAGAGAGTTCCTGACTGTTTTTGAAACGCTTAAGGAACCCGTTAACGGATGTTTTGCCGCAATCGCCGCAGCTTTCAGCGATCTCACGACTGCTGAGATGATTCACAAAGTGAAGCCTCAGTACCTTTTTGTAGTCCATACTTGAACCTCCAGTTATAATATTTCTCCTTGTGAAGGAGATTCTTATATTATAACTGGAAATGTTGGCCGTTTAATGTGTCCCCGGCTGGCCGCTATTAAAGTCGCGGGTTGGCCGTCGATTATGGCACAGATGTCCGTTCAGGCGGGCAATCTGTACCATCAAATATATTTTTCCTTAAATTTCTTTGAAAAATTGCTCTGACAGGTTGATTTTGGGGCGCTTTTGAGTATAATAAAGATAAGTCGAAAGGCTTCGTGTGGCGGCACGTAAAAGCTGTACTGCGCTTGGGCAGGGTAATTACCAAGGCTGACTAGATATTCGGAAGGATATCGCGCCCACGCCAGGGAGAGACGGCGGGTCCGCGCCGGGGACTAAAATTTCCGGCGGCTACAGATGTTCGCAAGGACGTCGCGGCTGACAGCCAGCAGAAAACCGCCAATTTGAATATAAGCGCTGGATGACGATGTTGTCCGGCGCATTCTTATTTTATAAAGCACATAGGATATGGGAAAGATGAGCAAGAAACGAGACAGACTCGCTCTCAAAGCCAAAATTGAAGCGGCTGCAAATTTATACAAGAGCAAACTGGTTGGTAAACGGTTTTTGTATGTCTTTGAAGGTAAGTACATAGAGGTAATATTCAAAAAGGGAAATTTTCGCCATTTGACCGGAGTGGATACTTACCTATCTGCAGATAGATTTTTTAAGTATGCTTTGCAGGGGAAACTGAGCCTTTCGCAATTTTGGTTTAGTGAAGTGCATCCCTATGATTTGTGCGTCCGAAAGGTACAGCATATTGGAGATATAGCTCAAATGGCTACATCAGAGAATTTCATTTTAGAGGAAATTGTGACAAACACGCAGAACTATAGATTTGGGACAACGGATCTAAATTTTACACTGTGCATGAATAAGGAACTGGACGCCCAGGGAAATGAAAAAGGGGATTGTTATGTTGCTCAGTCCCTGCGAGATGAAGACTGCTTTTCAAAGAGTAAAAATTCTTATATTGTGACCCATATTCTATCACGGTCAAATGATACTCCAAAATATACAGACATTCTGTTTATGGATAAGTCAGCTAATATGGAGAACCTTCCAGAAGAAGTCAAAGCAATGATTGTCCCAGAGCTGCTTCCTAAAACAGAAACAGAGAAGACAGAATAGATATTATTGGCCATCACTCCCAATTTTGTGGCAAAGTAAGCGCTTGATTGCATGAGCTTTCTTTTTCACAAAATCACATTTTTATCGTAGACTTTACGTCTTTCCGTTTGGATTGACATAAATTGGAGGCTGCGTGGCCTTTGCAATTTCATCTTCTCCATTGAAAACAATCTCGATCCGGTCCTTGCTGTTTACATAGACCGTGTCAATGAACGCCGCTACCATTTCACGGGAGAGCCGGTGTTCCTTGTCCACGTTATCATATTTCTCTGAGTATTCCTCGATCTCCGCAGAGGTGAGCGTGGTAATGCTTTCAACGGCTGCGCGTAGCTTCTTGATTTTGCGCATCCTCCAAGAATGGAGAGGATCTTCTAGGAAAGTTGGTGAAACACCGGGAAATGAAGAAGAATCACTAAGTTTTGGAGGAGGAACCGCCTTTGGCGCGATAGGGACTACAATAGGTTCTTTGACAACGGCTATCGCTGTTGTTATAGCGGTAAAGCAATATCTGCAGCCGCTTGAAAAACATATTGTTGTTACAATGACCAGTGCATTCAGTTGGGATGATATGGGAGGACCGTTGGACTTTTACTGTATCAGCATAAAAAACAGAGAAATCAGGGAGATTACAGTTAATTCCCTGAATATAAAAGGAAGGAAGAAGATATTATGGCTGAATAAAGCACAGTATGCTTCAAACGCCTATGTTGAACTCCCGATTCGGATAGGCCTGGAAGAAATTAGAGATTTTCTGTTTGAACGAAATACGTTTACAGCTGAACTTAAGCATTTTGTGGAGATGGGCACTTTGAAGGCCAATAAAAGACTTACGGTTATGGTAAAGGATTCTCTTGGGGATGAGTATACCCATAAAGCGAGAATTAAGATAAAAGACATAATAAAGAATGTTTAATGGATATCATTGAGCCGGATGTAGGACTGCAGAAAACCCTGCCGCCTGAATCCGGCTTATTTGTACCACTAATATTTAGATTGTTACGGTTTGAAATTTATACTGATGTAGGCATATGTGTTTTCAGAAAGGAAGTTTCAGAATGAATCCGAAAAAGCATCCGGATTATGATCCGGTGGCGCTGTCGAAAGAGATGATAACACAAATGGCGGAAGCATTTGGGAGATATGATGATCGACAGGGAAGAGCGCAGCAGCGTATGACCCTGAATGAAGCAGCAGCTCTGTTTGGTATCACTTCCCTGAAAGCGAGAAAAATCCTTATTACGGCAGGGGTATATTCTACTGCTGTTTCGCGGGAGGTTCAGGATCTATACAGGAGTGGGAGAAGTGTCGCAGAGATTGGGCGTATGCTAAGCAAGCCTGGTCCTGGAACCGGATGGAATAACGATATTTATGACAGAGGTTCTTATGGTTTTCGACAGAATCTTGAAACTGCAGAACATGACAGGGAACCCGGATAAGCTGGGAATACCAAATGACAGTTATCTGTACGCGATACTGTTGGGGATTGGATTGATCCGTCGTGAAGGGATTGGCGGCGGTTCTAAATAAAAGGAAGAATCGGATTCCGTATGGAAAATCAGATATATAAAAGC
>CANQGA010000302.1 GCA_947600145.1 uncultured Lachnospiraceae bacterium
CACCACAGCCACATCATGATGCGGCCGCCGGGCTATCTCAAGAAGCGCAGGATAGGCCCGCCTTACCACGTCACCGGCGCACTCGCCGCCCGGATAAGGCAGATCCCGCTCCATCTTCGCCTGCTCCCGCTTAAAATCCGCGAACCGCTCCGCGATCTCGCCGTCGCCGAGCCCCGTCATATCGCCGAAATCGATCTCCCGCAGTTCCTCCATCACCTCATGCTCCGCGTTCCAGTAGAGATTGGCGGCCTGCGCCGTCTGCACGGCCCGCAGATAGTCGCTGGAATAGACCATATCGATATTTTTCTTTACCAGCCGCTCGCCCAGAAGCGCCGCCTGACGGAATCCCTCCTCCGACAGCCCCACGTTCACATTGCAGAGCCGGCTGCACTGCCGCCCGTGGCGGATCAAATAAATGTTCATATGCCCTCAATCCATTTCCGCGCCGCGAAGCCACGTCTCATTCCGCTGACCCCAGCATTTTCACACGGTACGCATTTTCTTCCGACGCGTCGAAGCCCGCCGGTCGGTAAGCTTCGTTAAATCCGGTCACGCCGTAATACCCCAGATACTCCGTGGACGGATACTCCGCCAGCCGCTCAAGCTCCCGCCGGTATGTATCTTCCTCGTACCGCATCGTCAGGCAGCACAGATACTGCGGGTCCCATGGATCATAATAGACCATTTGGAACGCTTCGGCCGACATCCCGGCTCCGTTTATGGTCTCCGGAAAAATGCCCTCGTCCATGTCCAGCTTATCCCGGTAATCCGCAAGCGCCGCGCCGCCGATGTAATCCGCGTACCGCGCCGGATCCGAGCTGACTATAACCTCCGCTTCCGCCTGGTCCCAGAGATACAGATTGCCAAGAACGCTCACCATAAGCAGCCGTATAAGAACGGCCGCCAGAACTGCAGCGGCGACGATCACGACCGCCATACGCCGCTTCTCCCGCCGCTCTGACTGAACCGTTCGCTCCAGCTTTCGCGCGGCGCTCTCCGACCGCGCAAGCTCTTCCGCCGCTGCGCTCTCGCTCTGCTCCAGCCTTTTCCTCGCCGCTTCTTCGGTCCGCGCAAGTTCCGCTTCCGCCGCCTCCGCCCGGGTCAGGGCCTGCACCGCGCCCGCATTTCTCTCCGCGCTCTTCTCCGGCCCGTAGAGAAGCGTCTCCGCATCCGTATCCAGCTGCTCCGCCAGAAGCTTCAGCGTCTCCAGATCCGGCTCCGACCGGCCCTGTTCGTAATTGGAGACCGTCTGTCTCGTCGTATATAATTTTGCCGCCAGTTCTTCCTGCGTCATCCGCAGCGCAAGCCGCCGGCTCCTGATATTCTCTCCTACCGTCGCCATTTTCGATACCGCCTGCCATGATCATGCATCCAGTATCAATCGCCCGCGGCTTTCTGTCACGCAAAATATCTTTGCGGCAGCCAATTTTAATTCTTAAAACTATGGATCGGCGCCGGGATCCGCCCGCCGCGGCCCACAAAGCCTTCGCAGGAATACCGGTTCACCGGGATCACCGGCGCGTAGCCGAGAAGACCTCCGAACTCCGCCGTCTCTCCCACGCCTTTGCCGATCACCGGGATCAGACGCACCGCCGTGGTCTTCTGGTTCACCATGCCGATGGCCGCCTCGTCGGCGATGATTCCGGCAATGGTGCTGGCCGGGGTGTCTCCGGGGATCGCGATCATATCCAGCCCAACGGAGCAGACGCAGGTCATGGCTTCCAGCTTCTCGATCGAAAGCGCCCCCACGGTCACCGCGTCGATCATGCCCCGGTCCTCGCTGACCGGGATAAACGCGCCGCTTAAGCCGCCCACATAGGAAGACGCCATGACGCCGCCCTTCTTCACCTGGTCGTTTAACATCGCAAGAGCCGCCGTGGTTCCCGGCGCGCCCACCTTCTCCAGACCGATCTCCTCCAGGATCTCAGCCACGCTGTCCCCGATTGCCGGCGTCGGCGCCAGGGACAGGTCGATGATCCCAAACGGCACACCGAGACGTTTCGACGCCTCCTGCGCCACCAGCTGGCCCACCCGGGTAATCTTAAACGCCGTCTTTTTGATGGTCTCGCACAGCACCTCGAAATTCTGCCCTCTCGCCGCCTTGAGCGCCTCCTTCACCACGCCGGGGCCGCTGACGCCCACATTGATGACGGCGTCCGCCTCGGTCACGCCGTGAAATGCCCCCGCCATGAACGGATTGTCGTCCGGCGCGTTGCAGAATACCACCAGCTTGGCGCAGCCTAAGCTGTCCCTCTCCTTCGTGGCCTCGGCCGTCTCCTTTACGATCTCGCCCATCAGCCGCACCGCGTCCATATTAAGGCCGGTCTTGGTGGAGCCCACATTGACCGAACTGCAGACCTTCTCCGTCGCCGCCAGCGCCTGGGGGATGGAGCGGATCAGGTTCTCGTCCGCCTGGGTCATGCCCTTGCTGACAAGCGCCGAGTAGCCGCCGATGAAATTCACGCCCACGTCGTTCGCCGCCCTGTCCAGAGTCTTCGCGATCGTCACGAAATCCTCCGGCTTCTTGCAGGCGCAGCCGCCGATCAGCGCGATCGGCGTCACCGAGATCCGCTTATTGACGATCGGCACGCCGAAATCCCTGGCGATCGCCTCGCCGGTAGCCACCAGATCCTTCGCCTGCGCGGTGATGCGCCGGTATATTTTCTCATTTAACGCGTCCAGATCCGAATCGCAGCACTCCAGAAGGCTGATTCCCATGGTGATCGTGCGCACATCCAGATTCTCCCGCTCGATCATCTGGTTCGTCTCATTGACTTCGAATATATTGATCATAATGTCTCCTCGCTCAGATCCGGTGCATGGCCGTGAAGATCTCTTCCCGCTGGCAGTGGATCCGCACGCCGATGGCCTCGCCCAGCTTCTCCAGATCTCCAACCATTTCCTCAAAAGGCTTTTCCGCCCCGTTTACATCCACGATCATCATCATGTTAAAATATTCCTGCACGATAGTCTGGGAAATGTCCAGGATATTCAC
>CANQGA010000303.1 GCA_947600145.1 uncultured Lachnospiraceae bacterium
GATTCGTTCCTGGAAGAGATTCGATAAAGATTTAACGCTGTCGTTGGACATAAAAGACTTGAATTGGAAACACTTTTATGGCATACTATATGTAAGAAAATCTTACATTTTACTTGTGAAAGGGGTATGTTTATGGATGTGCAGGTTTTGACTGTTTCTTCGAAAGGGCAGATATCACTTCCGGTCAGCATACGGAAGATGCTTTCTATTGATACAGGGGATAAACTGGTAGCATATGCATCTGGCGACGCCATTATGCTGAAGACATTGAAGATGCCCACGGTACAGGAACTTGAGAAATCATTAGATGAGGCGCAAAAATGGGCGGCATCCGTTGGATATGAAGAAAGCGATGTGAATGATATTATCAAGAGCGTAAGGAAGAGGAGCAGGAAGTGAGAATTGTTGTTAGAAATATGCCGAGATCCGGATGATGATAAGTTCATCAATTGTGCAAGAGATGCACATGCGATGTATATTGTCAGCGGAGATAAAGACCTGTTGGTGATACAGCAGTTTGAAAATATTTCTATAGTGACGGCAAAAGAGTTTTGCGAAAGGTATTTGAATGATTGACGATGAATTTCATATTTATTAAATTCCTTTGAGAATGCTTACGCAGGATGATCGAAATGGATCATTGCCTGGCGATTTGGTAAATCTCAATAAATCGAGAGTTGCCGGTGAGGGGGATGCTGTGTCCAAATACAACATAGACCAGGAATTGGCGAAAATAGCAAAGATTAAGATGCCGGATAACCCGGCATTGCTGCCCCTGATGAACAGGATCATTGGTCTTTCCAAATGTCGCTCGGACGATACGGTTGTCGTTACCCGGCATAGGACTCCGGGGTATGGCGGCGCGGTTCTTGACACTTTAGTGATTGAACCCGTTCATCACAAAGGTGAACTGCCATGTATGGTACTGTATCACGGCGGAGGGTTTGTGCTGAAAGCATCTTTCGCCCACCACAGTATGGCGAAGCTGTATGCTTCAGGGCTGCCATGTAAGGTCATATATACCGACTACCGTTTGGCACCGAAGAATCCTTTCCCTGTCCCGGCAGAAGATTGCTACTGTACATACAAATGGGCCTTGGAGCACACGGATGGCGCGCATATGATCATTGCCGGGGACAGTGCCGGTGGAAATCTTGCCCTGGCCGTGTCTCTTATGGCAAGGGATCGGGGCCTGCGCATGCCTGATGCTGAGCTATTAGTCTATCCGGTCACGGACAGGCGGATGACGACCATTTCTATGAAGAAATATGTTGACACCCCGGTTTTTGACGCAAAGCTGTCCAAAATGATGTGGGATGCGTATCTTGGGAACAGACAGCCGGAAAGAATCGAGTATGCTTCGCCCCTGGAAGCAGCATCCTTTGCCCGGTTTCCGCCGACGTACATAGAAGTCGCACAGTTTGACGCACTCCATGACGAGGGTGTGCTGCTGTATCAAAAGCTGAGGGAGCAGGAGATACCAGCCGAATTACATGAGGTGAACGGCGCGTGTCATGGATTTGAAACAGCAACAAAAAGTAATTTGCTGAAAACCTGTATGGAGAGAAGAATAGATTGGCTCAGATTTGCTTTAAACAATGTGGATAAGGAAGCGTAAGACAGCTTCCCGTTTGGCGGGAAGTGGACGGGAACGAAAGATCGAGGTATCTAAGCGCTGTTTTGTTAATAAAACGCTCCTCATTTCTCCCCATCCCCGCCGCTCTGCGGCTTGGAGGCCGCGCGGTACTCTCTGGGCGTCATACGGTACCTGGCCTTGAACTGCCTGTTGAAGTTGGACAGGTTGTTAAAGCCCACGCTTTGGGCAATGGAGAGGATATTGTCATCCGACTCGCACAGCGCCTCCGCCGCGAGGGTCAGGCGGCGTCCGATCAGGTAGGCGACGAAGCTTGAACCTGTCATCTGTCTGAACCAGCGCATGAAATGGCTGCAGCTATAACCGCAGTCCTGCGCCACGGAAGCTACCGTCAGCGGCTCGGCGTATCTTTCCTCGATAAGGGCGACTACCTTTTTCAAACGCTCCGTGTCCGGCGTCTCCACCTCCGGCGGCTGGGGGTAATGGAGCATAAGAAGGTACAAAAGCTTCATCATCGCCGCCTTCACTCCCATCTCGTACCCGCGGCGGCGGAAATTGCACAGCGTCTCCGCGTCCTGAAGGCAGGCACATATATCCGCGTACGCCCCGTCCCCCGCCGTCAGGTAGACCGGGCCCAGAAGCCGCCCCGCTGTCAGCGGGACAAGGTACTCCTGATCGCATACGTCCGTTGACCCGCCTCCCAGAAAGTCGATGTCAAAGATGATGTTCTAGTATTCCATACTGGAGCCCGGGATCTCAAAGAACGCGTGGAGAGTTCCCGGCGGAAGGATGAGGATATCCCCTGCGGCGGCCGCGCGGCTTTCGAGTCCGTACTGCACCGCGCCCAGACCCTTTTTGATATAAACGATCTCCATGCTCCTGTGCCAGTGGAGCGGGACGGTGGGAAAATCCCTGGGGATGGTGCATGGATAAATATTGAAATGAAACAACGGGGTGCCGTGCTGTTTTATCTCCTGGACGCCCCCAGGCGTGCCGATACGCCGCTCCTCCGCCATGAATGTTCCCTCCAATGCCTCTTGATAATAGTATAATATCATAATCTGACGTAATTGTGCAAGAAATAACGTCAAAAAAGCGGTAATATATAGGTGAATCGTATTAGACGTTTACAGCTCAAAATCAAAACTATCTGGAGGGACACCCATGAACACACCAGCAGAAGTCCGTTTGACCCAGCTTTGCGGCAAGTCTCTGCGTGAAGCCTCAAACGAGGAATTGTACCAGGCCCTTTTAAAGCTTACCCAGGAATGCAGCGAAAAAAAGGCCGCCCCGGCGGAGGGCAGGAAGCTCTATTACATCTCCGCTGAGTTTCTGATCGGCAAGCTGCTCTCCAACAACCTTATTAACCTTG
>CANQGA010000304.1 GCA_947600145.1 uncultured Lachnospiraceae bacterium
TTCGTCATCTCAGCCAGGTTCGCGCCTTTGCCGCCAAGCAGGTTTCTCATGTTGGCGTTGCCTTCGCTAAACAAATAAACCCATTTGTTTGCCATCGTGCATTCCTCCTATATGTTTTAGTCCTATTCTCGCCGCCCGCCTGTCATTTCAATACTGAAATATCCACACAGAAAATATGCCACTGCATAAGACATTTTCCCGGACAGCCTGATAATAGTATACCATAATCTGCCTTCAAGTAAAGGGGAGAAATGGAAAAATTTGCTTGTCTATTGTCCTACTTTTGTTGGACTTTTCCTTATATAATCAGCTTATACGATTCCGGTCCGTCCCTTTGCCGGAAAGGGCGGACCGGTGAATGTCAGCTGCCGCGAAACAGCAGACAAAAAACGGCAGGGCGCCGACGGCCTGTTTAGACTCGTGTAGAATGGTTGAGACTTTATTGCTCACCCTGCCTCCACCCATCGATCCATTTGCGCACCAGTGAAATCCACACTTGAGCCGCCGATGCTGACTGATCTCTCCCCGGAATGGTGGTCTCCTCATTCACCAAAGACAGGCCATGCCTTCCCCTCGGAAAAATGTGAAGCTCTACATTTACGCCGCATTTGCGGAGCGCCGATGCCAGCAACAGGCTGTTCTCCACAGGTACAAACTCGTCCTCATAGGTATGCCACACGAAAGTGCGCGGAGACGCCGCCGATGCCTTCTTTTCCAACGAAATAAAGTCCTTCATCAACTCCTGGCACTCTTCTTCCGTACACCCCATACTAAAAGCGCTGGATTCTGTATATCGCCTAAAGTACTCATCTACCGTAATTTCTTGTCCCTCTTTACCAAGTAAGCGGCCAAAAGAACCTATATGCATTATATTTTTCTCACTTGAAATGACCGGATAACACAAGATGATTCCATTGGGTTTCACCAATTCCGGAGTCAATCCCAGCGACTCATACGCAAACTTCCGATTCCAGAACATTCCAAGGCTGCCCGCCAGATGCCCTCCTGCAGATAAACCACAGACATAGATCTGATTCGGATCCACCAGCATCTCCTCACTGCGAGATCGTATCAATGCCACCGCCTTTGCCAACTCCTGAAGAGCCGTTGGAAAATGATTCTCTGTCCCCACGCTGTAGTACAGACAAAAGCTATTACAGCCCATAGACAAAAACTGCATGACAATAGGTTCTGATTCACCAGCGCCGTGTTCTAAGTACCCGCCTCCCGGGCAGACAATCACTGCAGGCCGAAGGCGCTTTGGATCCACGCTTACCGAATCCAGAATATATTCGCGAAACATTGCCGCACCAGTCCTTTGGCCAGGAACGATAATCCGTTCTGCATTATAACGCATGACTGCATTCTCTCCCTCTCACAATATATTTCGTCATTCTTACGAGACAGCACGATAGTTCCCATGAATCCGAACATTTAGGGAATATCCATCATATGGCATTCACATCCAGCCCAGCGAGATCAGATCTCAATTGTCATTCCGTCATAAGCGGTCGAAAACGGGAACGGCAGTTTTCCTGCACAGGCTTCCATATCGCCCAATTTCACCGGATTAATATGATTAAGAACCATTCGCTGAGTATCGACTTCAGACATAGCCGCTAATGCGGCTTTCATATTCGTAATATGCGCACACTCACACACTGTAAGCGCACAGTGTTCTCCACCGGCCAGCGAGGGTAATTCTGGAAAGTTCCCACTCATGTCACCAGTGAACAATACCGTCTTTCCCTCCGCCTTAAAAAGAAATGAGTGCGACATAGGCGTGTGCTTCGTGGGGACAGCGGTAATCGTCACCGTCTCGTTCTCATAAACCGGGCCATTCTCATATGTATGTAGCTTTAGATGGCTGCTGGCTCCGGGATCGACCATGGCATCCACCCAAACACGCAGCAGGTCTACACCTCTCTGTTCCGGAATATAGATGTCCGGCTCCGCATCGCGGTAATACCAACAGACCTGTGTGCTAAACTCGGGCAAGCCTTCAAAATGATCCGAATGCAAGTGTGTAATGAAAATCCCCCTCACTTCCCGGTGGGCAATGCCATACCGCAGCAAGAGCGGCGAAACCGGTCCTCCTGCATCGATTACATACCAGTTTCCACACGCCTGCACAAATGTAACGGAACAAAACCGATCATGCTCCGGAACCCCGTGGCTCGTTCCCGCAAATATAATCTTCAAAGTTAACTCCTCCTTTTTACAATGCCTGCCAAGCATCGCAGAGCAGTATTTTCAGCGATTCTCTTCAGGGCTGTGGGCGCTTTTCTTTAGACGCTATGCCTATAAAGCATCTGAAGGTCACTCCTCGATCGCCGCTTTCCGGCTGTTGATTTCCCGGATCACTCCCATATCAAACTTCGGCTTCCGGCTGTAGGTGTACAATCCATTCATCTCCTGCTCCACATCGTAGAGCTGCGTGTAGCAGAAGCCGAACATGCGGGGATGGTCTAACAGGGCGCCTGCCAGCCCGCGATAGCGCTCCAGGAATTCCTCCTTCGTAGCCGGACCTTCTCCGTAGCCCCAGCTCTGCTCATTGACTCCTTCGATATCCCACTTGATCCCGCCGTACTCACTGACGAAGACCGGAACTCCCTCGATGAATTTCTGACGCTTCGCCAGCGGGTCGCGGGGCTTTCCGCCCGCAGCGAACTCCGCGTAATGGGACGCGAACTCCTTCGGGTTCTGCGTGTAGTCGTGAAGGTCGAAGATGTCCGACGCCACATGGTAGTTTCCGCTGGTGTCGATGCACGGCCGCGTCGCGTCCGTCATCTTCGTCATCCGGTACACGATCGCGAGCAGCTCGTCGTCCTGCTTCCTCCCCTGGTAATCCCACGTCTCATTGAACGGGCACCACCCGATGATCGCGGGATGGTTGAAATCCCTCGATACCGCCTCCATCCACTCCGGCAG
>CANQGA010000305.1 GCA_947600145.1 uncultured Lachnospiraceae bacterium
ATGGCAAATCATTTATTCGCGGCCATCGACGTAGGTTCCTTTGAACTGGAAATGGGCATCTACGAGATGTCGCCCAAAAGCGGCATGCGGCAGATCGACCATCTGCGGCATGTGATCGCGCTGGGCCGGGAGACCTACCACACCGGCAAGATCAGTTACCGGCTGGTGGACGAAATGTGTCGGGTGCTGTCGGATTTTTCCAGGATCATGAAGGGCTATCAGGTGGAGGCCTACCGGGCCTACGCCACCAGCGCTATGCGCGAGGCCATCAACAACAAGATCATCCTGGACCAGATCCAGGTGCGCACCGGCATCCAGGTCCGCATCATCAGCAACTCGGAGCAGCGGTTCTTAAGCTACAAGGCCGTCGCGATCAAGGAGACGGAGTTCGAGAGGATCATCCAGAAGGGCACCGCCATCGCCGATGTGGGCTTCGGCAGCACCCAGCTGTCGCTGTTCGACAAGGAGAGCCTGGTGACGACGCAGAATATCGTCCCCGGCGTCCTGAAGATCCGCGACATCCTTTCCCAGATCCAGGTCAGCGGCAATATGGAGCAGTCCATCGTCGAGGAGATCATGGATCATGAGCTGATCAAGTTCCGCAAGCTGTATCTGAAAGACCGGGATATCAAGAATCTGATCGGCATCGGCGATTCCATCATGGTCCTGATGCGCTACGCCGGGGAAATGGCAAAGCAGCGGGAATCAGCGGAGAACGGCGCCGGTTCCGGCAAAGCGCTGCAGAAACCCGCTGCCGACCGCATCACCCGCGAGGAATTCAACCAGGTCTACGAGCAGCTGATGAGTATGTCCCCGTCCCGGATCCAGGAGGAGTTCGGCATCAATGAGAGCTATGTCGGCATCCTGGTAGCCAGCGCGATCATTTACATGCGCATCCTGCAGATGACAGGCGCGGAGCTGGTGTGGACGCCGGGAACCCGCCTCTGCGACGGCATCGCCGCGGAGTACGCCCAGGAGATCCGGTGCATCAAATTCGCCCACAGTTTCGACGACGATATCCTGGCGGCGGCCAGGAACATCGCCAAACGCTACCGCTGCGGCAACAGCCACATCCAGAACGTGGAGAGCCTGGCGGCCCAGATGTTCGACGCGATGAAAAAGCACCACGGGCTGGCGCCCCGCGACCAGCTGCTCCTGCGCATCGCCGCCGTGCTCTACGGCTGCGGCAAATACATTTCCATGCGTAATTTCGGTTACTGCTCCTATGAGATCATCATGGCTACCGAGATCATCGGCCTGTCCCACGCGGAGCGGGAGGTGGTGGCCAAGGTGGTCCGCTACTACGCGGAACCGTTCGATTACGACAAGGCGGCGATCCGCTCCGCCAAGCTGACCGCCATGCTGCGGCTGGCCGTGGCTCTGGACGCCAGCTATAAACAGAAGCTGACCGGCTGCCGGATGATGGTCCGGGGCGACGAGCTGGTGATCTCCACATCCTACGAAGGCGATCTGAGCCTGGAGAATATGATGATCCAGACCTGCGCGCCGTTTTTTGAGGAGATCTTCGGCATCACGCCGGTGCTGAAACAGAAAAGGAGGGTGTAGAACATGGCAGAGATCGACGCGAGATTCATAAAACCGGAGAATTTTGTGAACCGGGAGCTGAGCTGGCTGGAATTCGATTACCGGATCCTGGAGGAAGCCAGGGATAAGACGCTGCCGCTGTTCGAGCGCCTGAAATTCCTAAGCATCACGGCCTCCAATCTGGACGAATTCTTCATGGTCCGCGTGGCGTCCCTTAAGGACATGGTCCACGCCGGCTACACGAAGCCGGACATGGCGGGTTTAAATCCGGAGGAGCAGCTGGAAAAGATCGGCGAAAAGACCCATGAGCTGGTGGCGCTGCAGTATTCCACCTACAACCGGTCGCTTTTGCCGACGCTTAAGCAGAACGGTCTTCGGATCGTGAGCCGTCACGAGGATCTGAACGAGGCGGAGGGCGCCTGGGTTGACGAGTATTTCCGGGCAAATGTGTACCCGGTGCTGACGCCGATGGCGGTGGACTCGTCCCGGCCGTTCCCGCTCATTTACAATAAATCGTTAAATATCGCCGCGCTGATCCACAAGCGGGACGGCGAGGAGGAAGGAACCGTGGATTTCGCCATGGTGCGCGTGCCCGCGGTGATTCCGCGGATCGTGGAGATCCCGGTCAGCGAGGAGCGGGTCGTGATCCTTCTGGAGGAGATCATCGAGAGAAACCTGTCGGCGCTGTTTTCCAACTGCGATATCATTGCCGCCCATCCGTTCAGGATCATGCGCAACGCGGATCTGTCCGTGGACGAGGAGGGCGCGGAGGATCTGCTGGCGGAGATCGAGAAGCTCTTAAAGCGCCGCCAGTGGGGCGAGGCGATCCGTCTGGAGATCGAGGACAACGCGGATAAGCGGATCTTAAAGCGTCTGCGCAAGGAGCTCAAGATCCAGCCGGCGGATATCTACGAGGTTAACGGACCGCTGGATCTGACATTTCTCATGAAAATGTACGGCCTCGCCGGCTTCGATCACCTGAAGGCGGAGCCCCACAAGCCCCAGCCGAACCCGGCGTTTCTCAATGACGACGACATTTTCACAAATATACGCAAGGGCGACATCCTGCTTCACCATCCGTATGAATCCTTCGAGCCGGTGGTGAAATTCATCCAGACCGCCGCCCGTGACCCGGAGGTGCTGGCCATCAAGCAGACGCTCTACCGGGTCAGCGGCAATTCGCCCATCGTGGCCGCCCTGGCGGAGGCCGCCGACAACGGCAAGCAGGTGTCGGTCCTGGTGGAGCTGAAGGCCCGCTTCGACGAGGAGAACAATATCAACTGGGCCCGTATGCTTGAGAAAGCGGGCTGCCATGTGATCTACGGCCTGGTGGGCCTTCAGCTCCACCAGGACCGACACCTGCTTGCCGTTGTCGGCGGCC
>CANQGA010000306.1 GCA_947600145.1 uncultured Lachnospiraceae bacterium
CTATGGAAGCTTCAATCTTAGCTTTGTTTCCACATTTCTGTCTCAGATGCTTGTTCTGTCTCCCAGGGCCTTATAGACATTCATCAGGCCTTCCGGGGAAATGTCAGTAGTCATGTAGACCACGGGGACGTCCGCATTGGAGCTGGCGGCAGAGGTCTGCGCATCCGTGGCAGCTTCTCCTTCGCCGGCGGTTTCCGGTACGGGGTCAGCGGAAGGAGCCGTTGTGCCCTCTTCCGTGGTGCTCTCCTCCTCGTTTACTGCGTCCTGTGCGGAATCGGAAGTGGCGGAAGGCTCCGCGGTGCTCTCTTCCTCATTTTCTGCATCCTGCGCGGGATCAGAAGAGGCATCTGCCACGTTGTGGGACGTATATTCTGTGGAAGAGCTTTCTCCTGTTCCGGAGGCACCGACACCGCTCCCGCATGCTGCGAGAGAAATCATCAATCCAAAACTTAAAAGCAACGCAACCGTTTTCTTCATGGCGTATGCTCCTTTCGAAATACTTTATGTTGTTAATCTTAATTATAACGGGATCCGAACCTGAACGGAAGTTTCTATCTGTTCATCAGTTCATACCTGAAGTTATAACTGAGTAGGTTTATCAGGAAATTGTATAGCACCGTTTGGAGGAACAATTCTACTTCATCTGCTGCTCCCAAAACGCCACTGCGTCCTCTATCCAACCCTCGGCAACCGTTCCCGTGCCCAGCCCGAAGCCGTGGGAGAGTCCCTCATAGGCGTGGAATTCTGTTGGGATGCCCGCGGCGGACATCGCCTCGGTCCGGCGCTGCATTGTGCGCCAGTTCGCAATGCCGTCGCTGGTTCCGACACACACATAGGTGGGCGGGTCGGTTTTCTGCCACTCGCTGTGTCCCGTGTACTGCATGACGACGCAGCCCGCCCGCGGCAGATCATCTCCGCCAAAATAGGCCGTACCGTAAGAGCCGACGTCGGCTGCCATCCGTGCGCCCGCCGAACCGCCCCACAGGGAGTAGCAGTCGGTGTCCACTTCCAGTTCCTCCGCATGTTCGAAAATAAAGCTGACCGCACGCGCCAGGTCCTCCATGGCCGTGTCCCAGCCGGGGCGGTAGATCAGTGCAAAGGCATTGTAGCCCATTTTGGAAAGCTCCAGCGCGTGGGGGAAGCTGTCGTGCATCGCGCCGACATAGGCAAAACCGCCTCCGGCGTTACATACGGCAAACTTTTCACCGGGATTGCCTTTGAAAAAGAACAGTCCCGTATCAGCCTTTTCGGGATCAGCCGCTTTTTCTTCATCCGTATAAATATCGTAAAAAATCGTCTCGCCCGCCTGCGCGTGAGCTTTCATGTAATTTGCGATCTCCACCGTCTTGTCCGGGTCGATGTTCGAGTACCATGTCAGGCGGAGGTCGCCCAGCGTCCTGCCGCTGTAATATCCGGAATCCACAGGGAAGATCAGACGTCCATAGTCGCCGAAAGCCGGGTCGTTGATTACGTCTGTGATGGCGGTGTCGGTTGTAAAGGACTGGCTTGTAGCCTGCCTGATCCCGGAGTCCCCGCTCTCATCCCGGAAAAACAGCGGAAGCGCGTTATAAAGATACTCCTGCACGGCGTTAAAATCATGGTAGCCGCCGTCCTTCTGGTAGAATACATAATGATCCGGCGTGAAGATCTCCCGGGACAGCATTTCCTCCGCCATATTGATCGACTGGCTCTTGACCGCGTCCTCGGTGCCGACGGCGTGATAGATGAAGTACCCGCGCTCGCCAAGGTTTTCATTTTCCACAAGCTGTTCGATGAAATCCACGTTGTCCTCAAAGCGGAAGTCGCCGTAGGTGCCGTAGTACCAGCAGGAACCGCTCATAGGCAGAAACCAGCGGATATAATCGTAATCATAGCAGAGTTGGAGCCATGTTGTCACCGAACCGAGGGAGAAGCCGCCGAACGCCCGGTGATCGCGGGAGGCTTCCAGATCCTCCGGGGACGTGGACTTCGCATAGGTATGGAACTGACCTTCCACCGCCGGCATCAAATGATCTTCAAAATCCTGATGGAAAGCCCGAAATTCCTGAATAGAACTTGAAAAATCCGTACGGCTGTTTTCGTTGTAGAAAGTAGCTGATACGATGATAACCGGCGGAATGTCACCGTTCGCGATCAGATTGTCAAACATGTTCTTCGTCGCCGTAAAATCAAAATACTCTCCTGCGTGACCGCCCCAGCCGTGCATGAGATAGAGAATGTTGTACCGCGTTTCGGCGTCGTCCTCCTTGTAGCCGTAGGGCGTGTAAACATAGGCGGTTTTGGTGATGGCGCCGCCGTTGCGGACATAATCCTCGGATTCATAATCGAGGCGGACGACGTTTCCCGGTTTGTCGGACGCCTGTGTGTATCGGGCCGGAACCGCTTCAGTCCAGCCGGTCTGTGGTATTTCCATGTCACTCACTCCTGTTTCTCCGTTATCTGCGGATGTATGATTGGTTTCCATACTTTCTGCGGCTTCGAAAGAAGCCGCGCCGGATATTTCCGCAACAGATCCGTGAGATTCCCCGTCAGGATGCGTCTCCGCGCCAGAATCTATTTTCCCGCAGGCGCTTGTCATAAGCACGATCAGAGCAAACAGCAAACAGATCAGACATATCGCAGCGTTTTGTTTCATAGGTATCGCCCTCCTTTCGGATGCAGTTCATTCCGCCACTCCATGCCGTTATTATAAAAAAAACGAGGCTTCCGGAGAAGTCTCGATTCGTTGATCAGTTATAACTTCAGGTTACTACCGAGGGTCGGCCAGCACCGTCTCCAGCGCGGAAAGGAAACGGCGGACAACCTCCGTCGGCTGGGGAGAATACAAAATCCCAACCGGCATGAAATGGTCCCACTCTACCGGGATCACCTTCATCAGCGGATGCACCATGCTCCAGCTTCTGATGACCACAAGAATATC
>CANQGA010000307.1 GCA_947600145.1 uncultured Lachnospiraceae bacterium
ATATGGCCGTCGGACAGGGAATAGAACACCGTCTTGCCTTCCCGCCTGAACTTCACCAAACGCATCTGCTTTAATACCCGCAGCTGGTGGGAAATCGCGGACTGCCCCATCATCAGAAGCGACGCGATATCGCAGACGCACATCTCCGACTGGCTCAGCACATACAGGATCTTGATCCGGGTGGAGTCGCCGAATATCTTGAAAAACTCCGCCAGATCCAGAAGCTCCTGCTCCTGGGGCATGGCCTTCTCCACCTTCTTCACGATGTCCTCATGAACATGGATAAATTCGCAGACACCGTCCGCCACTTCCTGCTCGATCTTCTCTAAATCCTTCATCGCAAAAACCTCTTTCTTATCAGAAAATGCTATTCATATGAACAACTATTCATATGTTTATATTAACACGTTTTCTCTGATTGTCAATACCTTTGCAGAAATATTTTCGCACATACGAAACGGCGGGCCGCGCATATTCCCTTGCGAAAGGATGAACTTTCCGCTATAATATGCCTCAAAGGAGGATATGTCCATGAGCCTGACCCACACCACTTTATTGACTGATTCACAGAAAAAATCCGTCCGCGCGCTGACAGACGCGTGCAGGAACGCGGAACCGATCACGCTGTCCGCTCCGTCCGAGGATGGGCTGGATTATTATCTTGTCTATGAAAATGCACCGGAAACCGGCGAACTGACCGCTTTCAGCTTCCTCTTCTTCGTCCCGCAGGAGGACGCGGAACCCGAATCGGTCTATACCTGCGAGTTCACAGCCTTCGTTCATCCTGACCACCGCAGGCGGGGCCATTTCACTGAAATGCTGAACGCGGCGCTTGAGACCGCCGACAGGTTTGAGCGGGAACACAGCTGCCAGGTGGATTTCTGTTTTCTGACCGATGGCAAATCCCCGGCCGCCTCCGCCGTGCTGGAAACGATCGGCGCGGAATACTGGTACTCGGAATATAAGATGGTAAGGAAACTGCGAAAGAGCGACGCAGACTACACGGCGAATGTACAGATCCAGAAGGCTGACGCGCCTTCCGGTGATATTTCCGGAGCCGGTCTCTACACCGCGTCGCTTAGCGGCGAGATCATCGGCACCTGCGCCCTGCTCCCTTCCGCGAATGAAACCTACCTCTACGCGTTTCAGATCAAAGAGCCCTGTCGGGGTCAGGGACACGGCAAAGATTTTCTGAAAGGCATGCTTGCGCTGACCGCGCGGGCTTACGACACCGTCTCCGTCCAGGTCTCCGGCCTCAACTATATCGCGCGGAATCTGTACAAAAAGACAGGGTTCCGCGAGACGGAATCCCTGTCCTATTATATCTATTGAATTGTCACAGCGCGGGGAGATGAAGATCATTTCCCCGCGATCTTCTCCGCCGCCTCATCGAGCCACGGCGCGTCGACGTATTCCACGGAGCCCTCGTCCACGGCTTTCGCCACCGCCGGCTCGATCGGGATCTTCGCCAGCACGCGGGTATCATAATCCAGAGCGATCTCATCGATGCGGCTCTCACCGAAGACTTCGATCCTGCGGCCGCAGTCCGGACAGGTCAGATAGCTCATATTCTCCACGATGCCCAGGATCGGGATGTCCATCTTCTTCGCCATGTTGACCGCCTTGCCGACGATCATGGAGACCAGCTCCTGAGGGGATGTGACGATCACGATGCCGTCCACCGGCAGGGACTGGAACACCGTCAGAGGCACATCGCCGGTGCCCGGAGGCATATCGACAAACATATAATCGATGTCCTTCCAGTAGGTCTCATTCCAGAACTGCTTCACCGCGCCCGCGATCACAGGGCCGCGCCAGATCACCGGATCGGTATCATTCTCCAGAAGGAGGTTCGCGGACATGATCTGGATCCCGGTACTGGTCGTGGCCGGGATCATCAGGTTCGAGCCGCCCACTTCCGCCATACCGACGCCGCCGTCGATCCCGAACGCTTTCGGAATGGACGGGCCGGTGATATCCGCGTCAAGGACCGCCGTCCTGTATCCTTTGGCGTTCATCTTTACCGCAAGCAGGGACGTAACCAGAGACTTGCCCACACCGCCTTTGCCGCTGACAACGCCGATCACCTTCTTCACCGAACTGGCCGGATTCAGCGCCTCCAGGAAGCTTTCCCGCTCCTGGGTCCTGCTGGAACAATTGGCTCCGCAGGTGTTACAGTCATGAGTGCAATTTTCAATCGCTTCTGCCATTTCATTTACTCCTTCTTTAACGGACGGACCAGCCGTCCGAATTTAATACCGTCAGACATTTCCCGTCAGGCTCTGTCCGCCCGCGGTTCTGCTCTGCGCCGCCTTCCTGTCATACCGCCCCGCGGATCGCGCGCAGCACGCCGCCGTGCTCAAGCGCCCAGGCCATCGAATAAAAGATCATCGAGTTGACCGGCCACATGATCAGGTTCTTTAAGACACGCATCGGCAGCAGGGCAAGGAAACCTTTCTCATACATCATGGTCAGCCACAGCGTTCCCAGAAGCATATTGCAGACCACCGATACGGCGAGTTCCGCCGCCAGTACCCTGCGCAGGCTTAACGGCCGCCTGTACAGGAAGCATCCGTACAGCACGCCTGCCGCCGCGGCGCTGATGGTCCAGCCCGGGAAGAAAGCTCCTGTCGGCTTCACAAGATATTTGAGGATATCCAGCACGCCGCCGAACAGTCCGCCCACCACCGGTCCGTACAGATAGTAGACGAACTGGTTGGCGATGGTCGAGAATCCGATCTTGATGTAATCGCCCAGCACCAGCGTGAACGCGCCCAGCACCACGGCGATGGCCCCGAACAGTCCCAGGGTCGTGATCGTCCGCACCCGGACGCCCTTCACCGTCTTCCCGTCCGGCGCGTACTCGTAGAATTCTCTGTAAGATTCCTGAAACAAAGTTGCTAATTTCTTCATAAAAAA
>CANQGA010000308.1 GCA_947600145.1 uncultured Lachnospiraceae bacterium
TTCGCCACAGTCTTCTTCGGTCCCTTGCGGGTTCTCGCGTTGTTCTTGGTATTCTGACCGCGAACCGGAAGGCTTCTTCTATGGCGGATACCGCGGTAGCAGCCGATTTCCTGAAGACGCTTGATATTCATCGCGACTTCTCTGCGCAGGTCGCCTTCTACCACCTGGGTATCAGCGATCACGGCGGAAATCTTACGCACTTCATCGTCTGTCAGATCTTTGACACGGGTATCCGGGTTCACGCCGGCTTCCTTAAGGATGCGGTTGGAACTGGTACGTCCGATGCCGTAGATGTAGGTCAGACCGATTTCTACACGTTTTTCCCTTGGTAAATCAACACCTGAAATACGAGCCATGTGCCTGTTACACCTCCTGTATTATTCTAAAACTTAACCTTGTCTCTGTTTGTGCTTCGGGTTCTCACAGATAATCCGGATGCTGCCCTTACGCTTAATAACCTTGCATTTCTCGCAGATTGGTTTTACTGAGGATCTGACTTTCACAGCAATTCTCCTTTCTCCCCTATCTGGGTTCAGAGCATACTTCACCCAGGACGTCAACAAAGTCGCCATAGTAGTATAGCACTTAGTTGCTGGGAAAGCAAGCATTTTTTTACATTTTTTCGGGCTTCGCCTGCCGGTCCGCCCTTATTTATCTCTCCAGATGATGCGGCCCTTGGTCAGGTCGTACGGGGACATCTCGATCGTGACCCGGTCGCCGGGCAGGATCTTGATGTAATTCATACGAAGCTTCCCGCTGATGTGGGCCAGCACCTGGTGCCCGTTCTCCAGCTTCACCTGGAACATGGCGTTGGGGAGCTTCTCGACCACAACTCCCTCTATTTCGATTACGTCCGCCTTAGACATACGGTTTTTCTCCTCCCTTGAGGCTGACTTTTCCGGACAAATACATTAGTTACTCAAAAGCCCTTCCGACGAAAGCGACAGGATCTCCGGGCCGTCTTCGCGGATCAGGATCGTGTTCTCATAGTGGGCGGAAAGCGATCCGTCCTGCGTCACCACAGTCCAGTCGTCGTCCAGCCAGCAGACATCCGCCTTCCCCGCGTTGATCATCGGTTCCACCGCCAGCGTCATACCCTCGCGCAGCCTGACGCCGCGGAGCTTTCTTGCGAAATTCGGCACCTCCGGATCTTCATGGAGGTGGCTGCCGATCCCATGGCCCACCAGGTCGCGGACCACGCCGTAACCGAACCGCTCCGCGTAAGCCTGGATATGTGAGGAGATATCATTTAAATGATTGCCAGCTTTTGCATATTTAATCCCCTCAAAAAAACACTGCCGCGTGACTTCGATGAGTTTTTCCACCTCCGGACTGATCTGACCGATGCCATAGGTCCTGGCGGCGTCGGAATGGTATCCCTTATAGATCACGCCGGCGTCCAGGCTGACGATATCGCCCTCCTTCAGGATCCTTTTTCTGCTCGGGATCCCGTGAACCACCTCGTCGTTGACCGACACGCAGATGGAAGCCGGATAGCCGTTATAATTCTTAAAGGAAGGGATGCAGCCGTAACTGCGGATGATCTCCTCGCCCAGATGATCGATATCCCATGTGGACATGCCGGGTTTTAACGCTTTGCCAAGCTCCTCATGGGTCTTCGCCAGGATCCTTCCGGCCTGCCTCATCAGCTCGATCTCCCGCGCCGATTTAATGGTGACTGACATCTGTTACGCCCCCAGGATCTCCACGATATCGGCAAACACCTTGTTCAGATCCTGAGTGCCGTCCACTTCCTTCAGTACGCCGGCCTTCTGGTAATAATCGATCAGCGGCTGGGTCTGCTCATGATAAACAGCCAGTCGGTTCTTCACAGTCTCGGGCTTGTCGTCGTCGCGGAGCACCAGGGCGCTGCCGCAGGTATCGCAGACGCCTTCCTTCTTCGGCGGATTGAACTGAATATGATAGGTAGCGCCGCAGCTTAAGCACGCGCGGCGGCCGGACATCCGCGTGATGATGTTCTCGTCAGGCACATCCACGTTCACCGCGTAGTCGATCGCCTCTCCCTGCGCCGCCAGGGCAGCCGTAAGGCTCTCAGCCTGGGGAATCGTGCGGGGGAATCCGTCCAGCACATAGCCGTTGGCGCAGTCAGCATCTTTGATCCGGTCCATCAGCATGCCGATGGTGATCTCATCCGGAACCAGCTTGCCCTGATCCATAAATGTCTTGGCTTTGAGGCCAAGTTCTGTCCCGCCCTTGATGTTCGCACGGAAGATATCTCCGGTGGAGATGTGCGGAATTCCATACTTCTCAGCGATCTTCTTCGCCTGCGTCCCTTTTCCCGCGCCGGGAGCGCCTAACATGATGATCTTCATACGGTCGTCCTCCTTATCTTTTATACCGCTGTGGCGTCCCGCTCCGCGGGACAAACAATTGAAACTTTAATGAGAAGAAAGGCAGAACAGCCTTCCTTCTCATTCTGTACGTTTCCTTTGTACAGGGGCCGGCGGAAAGGCAGGTCCCCGCACTGCGCAGATCTTCCGTTTAGTCGTTCAGGAAGCCTCTGTAATTGCGGACCAGCATCTGGGACTCGATCGCGTTCAGAGTTTCCAGGACAACGCCGACAATGATGATCAGCGACGTGCCCGCGAAGGACAGGCGGCTGATGTTGAACAGACCCGAAACGATGATCGGGATGATGCAGACGATGATCAGTCCGATCGCGCCGATGAACACAATGTAGTTCAGGATGCTGTTCAGATATTCGCTGGTGGGCTTGCCGGGACGGATACCCGGGATAAACCCGCCCTGCTTCTTAATATTGTTGGCCACTTCCAGCGGGTTGAAGGTGATGGACGTATAGAAATACGCGAACACCACAATCAGCACCAGATAAATGACCAGGCCGATGGAATACACCGGCTGATCCGGTCTGAACCACATGTTTGAATTCAGCAT
>CANQGA010000309.1 GCA_947600145.1 uncultured Lachnospiraceae bacterium
TATCTGGACTTAAACGGCCGTTTAAGTCCAGATAGGTGACGGTTCCGATGCCCTGGGTATCGCTGCGGACCCAGACGCCCAGCTTGCTCTCGCCGTCCCGGGTCGTGACCGGATAAAGCGAGACCTCCATCTCATCGCCGCCGCGGCGGACTTTCAGCAGGGCACGGGCGCCGTCCAGCTTCGCCACCGCCTCCGCCAGCTCCTCTTTGGTCTCCAAAACGGTTCCGTTAATGCTTTCAATGTAATCGCCGGATTTTAAGATGCCGGCGGCCGGCTCCACGGGAAGTCCGTCCTGATCGATCAGCTCCCCGGTTCCGATCACCATGACGCCGTCGGATTTCAGATAGATTCCCACCGGCGCGCCGCAGGGGATCGCGTACCGGGTGTCCACCACGTCCACCCGGATCTCCTTTAAACGCACTCCCAGGAAATCGAGTCCCAGCAGATAACTGCCTTCCTTCCTGCCATAGAGCTGAAACGCCTGCTCATGGGTGATCGTGATCTGGTCGGAAGGGATATCCGACCCATTTCCCAGCGCCACCTCCTCGCTGCCGCTCTGGAGGGTGAAGCGGAACGGCAGGGGGAATCGCAGCGTCTCCTCCTGATCCAAAACGATACTCAGGCGGTCCGGGACGATCCGTTCCATATAGTAATATGAAAATCCTATGGTAAACAGCAGGCTGATCCAGAAGGTCCAGATCAGACATCTGCGGTATCTGGTTTTTCTCAACACAACACACCTCCTTTTCTCTGCGTCTGCCTTTTAGTATGTGTCGCGGGAGAAAAAACACTCTGTTATTTTTTAGTTGTCACTTTTTAACTGATGTGATACACTGAAAATGCGGTCTGCCCTGCGCGGGGCGCGGCTGCGGCTATAAACAATGATCCGTAACGGAAGAGATGAGAGGCAGAGACAGATGAAACGTGCTGCAGGTAAAAATTTCTGGGTTCTGTTGTTATTGATGCTGTCCGGTATCGTGCTGGGCGGCTTTATCGGAAGCATGACGGAAGGCGTTTCCTTCCTGTCATGGCTGAATTTCGGACAGGCTTTCGGGCTTGATGAGCCGGTGGTCTTAAATCTCGGGATCCTAGTGATCACCTTCGGGCTTTCGATCCGGATCACGATGGCCAGCATCATCGGAGTGATCCTGGCGCTTCTCATCTGGCGCTGCCTGTGAACCGCCGGATTTTTCCTGTATTTAAAATAAGGATAGCCCGGTCGCACATTTTTTATGCGCCGGGCTGTATTTTTTACAAATGCGTCAGAGATTTCCCGCGTTTTCAGCGAGCCGCTTTCCTCCCGCGGGCAAGTTTTTTCATCTCCCTGGCATTTTCCAGAACGGTTTCCGTGATCTCGGCACCGCCTAAAAGACGCGCCAGTTCATTGACCGACTGCCCGTCCGTAAGCTCCCGGATACGGGTCACGGTACTTCCGCCCTCTGCCGTCTTCGTGATCTCAAAATGCGTGTCGGCCATGGCCGCGATCTGCGGAAGATGGGTGATGCAGATCACCTGTCTGCGTCCCGCGATGTAGGACAGCTTCTCTGAGACCATCTGCGCGGTCCGCCCGCTGATCCCGGTATCGATCTCGTCAAAAATCAGCGTCGGGATGTCGTCCGTGTCCGCCAGCACCGCCTTGATCGCCAGCATGACGCGGGACAGTTCGCCGCCGGAGGCCACGCTTCCCAGAGGCCGCAGCGGAAGACCGGGATTGGTGGAGATCAGAAATTCCGCCTCGTCGAAGCCCTCCGCCGTGTAATGGGGCAGACGCTTAAACTCCATCTCAAACTGTACGTCGATAAAATTCAGATCCGTAAGGCCCTTGCGGATCTTCTCCGCAAGGAGCTTCGACGCTTCCTGCCGCACAGAGGACAGCCGGCTGCAGAGCCCGTCAAGCTCCGTCTCCTGCTGCGCAAATTCTTTCTCAAGTCTGGCTTTCACCATCTCAAAATTCTCCAGTTCGTCCAGGCGTGCTTTCTTGTCTTCCAGCTTGCGAAGGATCTCTCCCACGGAACTGCCGTACCTGGCCTGCATACCGTGGATCAGATCCAGCCGGTCCTCGATCTGACGGAACGTCTCCTCGTCGTAGGTAAATTCGTCCATATAGGCGCTGATCCCGTGGGCGGCATCGCCCAGGATCGACTCCGCGTCCATCAGCTGATCCCGCACCTGCGCGAGCGCGTCGTCATATTCGGCCGCCTGGGACACGCCGCGCACCGCCCGGCCGATCTGGTCCCCGTCCAGGGCTCTGTATGCCTCGGACAAAAGCTCCATGATCTTCCTGGCGTGCTGGAGGCGGCGGTACGCAGCCGTCAGCTCCTCCTCCTCGCCCTCGCGAAGTTTCGCGTTCTCGATCTCCCGGATCTCATAGCTCAGAAAATCCGTCTCCCTGAGCCGCGCCTCCTGATCCAGATCCATATCCGCCAGCCGCGCCTTCGCGTCCTGATAGCGGGCATAAACGCGCCCGATCTGTTCCTTCAGCGGTTCTGTCGCGGATTTGGCATAAGAGTCCAGGATCTCAAGATGTTTTGATTTATACAGAAGCGACTGATGTTCGTGCTGACCGTGGATATCGATGAGCCTGCCGGTGATCTCCCGCAGGCGGCCTACGGTTACGGTCTCGTCATTGACCTTGCTGACGCTGCGCTGAGGCGTGATCCTGCGCGACAGGATCAGCGTCCCGTCCTCCGGCAGCTCCACCTCCAGCTCCCGGAGCGCCTTTTTCTTCTCCGGCTCCGTTACCGCGAATACCAGCTCAATATAGGCCGACTCCGCTCCCTGGCGGATCACGTCCTTTGACGCTTTCCCTCCCAGGGCCATCGCTACGGATCCGATAATGATGGAT
>CANQGA010000310.1 GCA_947600145.1 uncultured Lachnospiraceae bacterium
TGGTTCTATAATAAAAGTTGGGGTCAGGTGAAGATCACCTGGCCCCGAATGTAAATTTAGGGTTGAGCATGGAGGAAAAATCCTTTATTATAAAAGCACCACCAATCACAACAAAGGGGGAACCTCCATGCTCAGTCAAAATTATACCACAGAACTTTTGAATTTGAAAGATGTAAATGTCACGAATGTAGAAAATTCCTCCGAGGCGCTCCATATCTATCTTGAGCTTCCCCGGAAAGCACATACCTGTCCCGCCTGTGGAGCCTCTACGAACCTTGTGCATGACTATCGCGTACAAATCGTAAAAGACCTTCCGATAGCGGAAAGGAAGACTTTCCTGCACCTCCGAAAGCGCCGATACCGCTGCCGCTGCGGCAAGCGGTTCTTTGAGAACGTTTCCTTCCTGCCCCGCTATTACCGTGTTACCAGCCGCCTGGTCGCCAAGACCATCCGCTCCTTTGAAGATACCGTGTCCGCCAAGAAGATCGGCCTTCAGTACAATGTATCCGCTATGACGGCTATGCGTTATTTCAGATGCGTAAATCATAATCCCCAGGCGCTGCCGGAGGTACTCTCCCTGGATGAATTCAAGGGTAATTCCGGCGGCCAAAAGTACAACAGCATCGTCGCTGACCCGAAAAAACATAAAGTGATCGACATCCTCCCCAACCGGTATGAAAGTGATTTGGTGAAATATTTCTCACAATTTCCGTCCAAAAAAGATGTAAAATACTTTGTTTGTGATATGAATCCACACTTTCGGCAGGTAGCAAAGACCTGCTTTCAAAACGCGGTGATCGTTGCGGACAGATACCATGTGATCCGCCAGGTCTACTGGGCGATGGAGCGGGTCCGAAAGAAGGAACAGAACAAGCTGTCCACCAGATTTCGGAAATACTTCAAAAACACCCGGTATTTGCTTATGAAGCCCATGGAAAAGCTGACGGGCGAGGAAGCCGGCCGTCTGGCGCTCGTATTTGAGATCGCCCCCAGGCTTGCCGACGCCTATCGCCTCAAAAATGAATTTCTCTCTGTGATACGTTCGAAGTCTTCCGCAGAGGGCAGGCACAAGCTGGCGGATTGGCTCCTATCTGCGGAAGTCATGGATCTGCCAGAGTTCCACGATTGCACGAAAGCCTATCACAATTGGTTCAACGAAATACTCAATTCCATGGACGTACCCTGGTCCAACGGCTTCATAGAGGGCTGCAACAACAAAATAAAAGTTCTAAAACGGGTTTGCTACGGAATGTCTAATTTCCGGAATTTCAGAAACAGGATCCTCTATGCCATCGCCTGACAAACACAAAAATCGTGCCGAACGGATGCCCCGACTTGATCTCTATTATTTATTGCATTTTTCCTCTACCCCAACTATTGACATAGAACCTTCATTTCAAATATTAATCAACGAAAACTCCTGATTTTGCACTTATTTCCAAAGGTTCCTTAGCAATTAAGTCAATAACTGAAACAATAATTTTTCCTAAAGCTTTATTTTTTACCATCTTTGGAATGAAGATCACAAGATATTACTGTATTTGCAAACCGTTTCCCCTTTACATTAGCTGCTAACATAGTGATTAAATACATCAGCACTAAATATATAATTGGTGATACCTTGACAGTAAGGAAATCTAGTATTGAAGCAAATATGATGTATATCGCAAGTGTCGCCATGCTCACTAATGCCATATCTCTACACAGCAAAAAATCTCTTTGTGCAATCAACACTTTCATTTCTTCTTCATGTAATCGGTATATTCCATACCATTTGCTGTTTTCATACTCCTTTTTCTTTATTTTATCTTTAATCGATTGAAGGCCGTTAAAGATATCAGAATATTTTTCTTTCGCATCTTCAGATGTAAATCGATCATCAATTTTATTATTATACATTCTTGAAAAAATAGTTTCTCCCGGCTTATGCCACCACCAATATACAAAATAATCTTTGATTTTAGATGGAATTAATGAATCAAATACAATACATAAGGAGTAAATTATCCCCGAGAACAAGCTTGAGTTTAATATCGAAATGATTAATTTCATATAATTGTTTTCAGAAACAAGTTCTCCAACATTCAAAATATCACTCAGATATAGAATTACTATAATATTTGCTATAACATATATTTTTAGTTCCTTTTCCCTATAATCCTTTATGTTCACTTGAAAACTCACCTTTCTCTTATTTTACAGCATGCGGCTTAAATGACCCAATATAATATCCAATTGATACGTCTTCTTTGGATTTCTGCTCTAAAGTATCAATGCTATATGGATAATTAAAGTTCTCAACATAGATATGAACATAATCATCATTACATACAAATGTAATGTCTTTTGCTGAGTTCTGCTTTATTGTTTCATATCCTTTGTAGTAATCCAAATATATGGAGGGTGCCTCTCCGACAACAATAATCTTTGGATCGATTTTCGCAAGTATATCAGATGACACTTTTCCTGATTCTCTTCCGTGGTGTGGCGCAAATAATACATCCACGTTAGGCCAAGTAATTTTGTCTTTTATTTTTTCCCTGAAATCATTTTACATATCCCCCATCCACATCATACATACACCGTTATTTACAGAGTATGTAAAAATTGGAGAAATATTATTATCAGTCTGTCAAAGAATCCCTGTTTTCAAGAAGCGAAAACAGGGATTCTTCTGCAAATATTTGGAAAAGCAAGCAAAATTCGTGAAAAAAAGGAGTTGTTCCAACTCCAATTCGCCAGCTTTTTCAGATTCATGGCAGCATATTTGAGCCTGACCCATCTCGTGACCGCGGCCAAGCCTCTGTGATGTGTATATCGCATCGCGTGTTT
>CANQGA010000311.1 GCA_947600145.1 uncultured Lachnospiraceae bacterium
CAATGGGGAGAATGACGGTCTGTGAAAGGTTCTGTATCATGGAAGATACGCCGCCGCGGGCATGCCGGTGAACAGGCTGGAAAGCAGCGGCCCCGCCAGACCGCACAGAAGGCCGTAGGGCCAGCCGCAGACCAGGCCGCACAGCAGCACCGGGATATGCATCGGCAGATAGATCGAGCCGGCATTGGGGATCGCGTGGAACGCCTGGGGAAGCACCACGCAGAGCGCGATGCAGATCGCCGTGATGATCGCTTTTTTGACTGTCGTAAAGGTTTGCATTTGTTTCGTCCTCCTCTTAAATATAAAAATTTTTAAAACTCACCTGACTGCGATAAATACCGCCGCCCCCGCCGCGCACAGTCCGAGCGCAAGCCAGTCGGCCGCCTTAAACGGCGGATAGCTCTTCCGGCTCCGGCGGACGTCCGTGCGGTATCCTCTGGCCTCCATGGCCAGGCTCAGCTCGTCGGCCCTCTGGAAAGCGGCCAAAAAGACCGGCACCAGAAGCGGCAGCACCGCCTTTCCCTTCTCGAGAAGCCTCGGACTGTCAAATCTGGCCCCACGGGCCGTCTGAGCTCTGCGGATACTGTCCGTCTCCTCAAGGAGCGCGGGAATAAACTGGATCGCCGCGGACAGGATCATCGCCGTCAGATCCACCGGCACGCCGATGAACCGCAGCGGCGAGAGAAGCCGTTCCAAAGCGGCGGTCACAGCCAGCGGCTCCGTGCTGATCATCAGCACATTGCTCATCACCAGAAGCAGGAACACCCGCGCCGCCACGTGAAGTCCCTGCATAAGCCCCGCCGGGGACGGCTGAAAGATCCAGATCCTCACCCACGCCTGTTCCGGGCCGTAGAAACAAAGGTTCATAAGCAGGATCAGAATAAAAAACCATTTAAGCCGCGCGGCTGGTCCCAGCGCCTCCCGGAATCCGACTCCGGCAAGACGGATCAGAACCGCCAGAAAAAGCACCCACGCCCCGTATCCGGCCGGCGTCGTCGTGCTCACCACCGCAGCCAGCAGAAGGAAGAGGCACAGAATCTTCGCCGCCGCGTCAAGGCGGTGGATGAAGGAGCCGCCTGGCCGGTAAAGGCCCGAAGGAAGCCTGTTCACAGCAGACACCTCCCCGCCGGCGCATCTTTCCGCGCGTCTGCGCAATTTCGGCTGTCCGCCGGCGCATCTTCCCGCGCGTCCGCGCAATTCCGGCTGTCCGCCGGCGCATCTTCCCGCGCGCCTGCGCAATTACGGCCGGCCGCCGGCTGTCTCTTACGCGCGCTGACGTACTCAAGAAGCTGCCCGTAGCGCACCGTACCGGCCGGGATCTTCCAGCCCCGGCGCCGCAGCGCCTCCGCCGCTTCCCGAACCTGGCAGACGCCGGCTCCGTTGGCCCTGAGCGCGTCATAATCCGCGAATACCTCCGCCGTCGGCCCGTCACGTAAAAGCCGTCCGTCCTTCAGGATAACGATCCGGTCCGCGTACTCGGCCAGTGCGTCCGCGTTATGGGAGACCATCAGGATCGTCGTGCCGTTCCGGTTCAGCTCTCCAAGCAGTCTGAGAAACGCCTCCCGCCCCAGCGGATCAAGCCCCGCCACCGGCTCATCCAGGATCAGGATCCGCGGCCTGGCCGCCAGAACCCCGGCAATGGCCAGCCGCCGCTTCTCTCCGCCGGAGAAACCCAGCGGGGACAAATCCTTCACCGCGTCATAGTCGAAATCCATCCACCCCAGCGCCTGCCGCACGGAAGCTTCCTTTTCCTCCTCCGTCCATTTAAAATATCTCAGCCCGAACGACACATCTCTCCTGACCGTGGTCTCAAACAGCTGGATCTCCGGGAACTGAACCACCACGCCGACTTCGCGCCGCAGCCTGTCACGATCAAAATGACGTCCGTTGATATCCTCCCCGTCCATCAGGATCTGTCCCCGCGACGGACTGATCAGGCCGGCGATCAGCTGGATCAGCGTGGATTTCCCGCACCCGGTCTTCCCCATAACCCCGACAAATTCCCCGTCGCAGACAGTCAGGGACAGATCATCGACAGCCTGCGCCTCATACGGCGTCCCGGGCGCGTAGGTAAAGGATACATTCCGCAGTTCTACCGGCATAGCGCGTCCTCCAGTTCTTCCATGGTCAGCGGACAGAACGGAAGCGTGATCCCCCGGCAGCGCAGGTCGTGATACAGCCGCACCGGCAGCGGCGGCACAAGCCCCGTCCTGCTCAGCAGATCCGGATCCGTGAGTGTCTCGCGGGGCGTACCGGAAGCCACAAGCCTCCCGTCGTGGATCATCGCCACCCGGTCTGCTCCCACAGCTTCCTCAATATAATGGGAAATCATGATAACCGTTTTGCCGTTCTCATGCAGGCGGCCGATGGTATCCAGCACGCTCCGGCGTCCCTCCGGATCGAGCATCGCCGTGGCCTCATCAAAGATCAGGATATCCGGATCAGCGGCCAGCACGCCGGCAATGGCGATCCGCTGTTTCTGCCCGCCGGAGAGCAGGTGAGTGGAACGCTTCTCCCAGCCGCTCATTCCCACCGTCTCCAGGGCCCGCCGGATCCGCTCCGGGATCTCCGCTTCCGGCACACCGAAATTGCGCGGACCGAACGCCAGGTCCTCCCCGATCACCGACGAAACGAACTGGTTGTCCGGATTCTGAAACACCATGCCCGCTTTCTCGCGGATCTTCCACACATTCGCCCTGTTCTTCGCGTCCAGCGACGCCACGGTCAGCTCCCCGTGCTGGACCGCGAGAAGCGCGTTCAGATGCCGGGCCAGCGTCGTCTTTCCACAGCCGTTATGGCCGAGGACCGC
>CANQGA010000312.1 GCA_947600145.1 uncultured Lachnospiraceae bacterium
GGATAATACATAATTATCTACTATATAACTGTGAATATAATAAACGGTGAGACAATGAAAAATATAAGTGAACTCTTTAATGAAGTTAACGACGAATTTACTATCTATGTTGTGGAGCAGCGTTTTGTTGTAGGACAAGGGAATGAGTATTTCAAAACATTTCAAAACAAACCTAACTATATTTCTTCTGAAGCAGCTGCGAAGAAAAGAATCTCTGCCATTGTTTCATGGACCCAAAAATATGTTCCGAATATTGCTGATTTACTTAAACTTTGTTTTTATTCACAGGGAACGGTGAGCCTCTTAGAAATTATCCATGCGCTCAGCGCACTGTTCTCGGTTCATGAGCATCAGGCTGCAGGCCCGGAAGTTATTGATCCAATCATTATTCAGGAAGGCAAAGTATCGCAAAAGGCCCTTTCACAAATCATTGCCTTGCATAAATCTAGTATTCTTCGCCCCAGTATAATCATACTACTTAAGGATAATGATTTTGACAGGGCAAAAAAAATACTGTCTCAATGTCCCCATAACACAAATGTTAAAATGATCCGAAATAACGGGAAGACAGAAATTTATAAAATTGTAAACACCGGAGCAGATAATCTTGATGATTTTTTAGATGCCTTTTCTCGTCAATGCTTTAATACATGCTCTAGAACGCCTCGCAGGATATTGTTGAATGATGTATGGGACAATAACAATTTATTGAATAAATATAGTCCTTCCATATTTAAAATCAGAACGAACTTGCTATATGACGAAAAAAATATAGTCCGAGACGATATAAATGATATTATACAGGAAATAGAATATACCCAGCCAGAATCGAACGATGAACTATTGCTAATAAAAAGTTTTGAATGCATGTGTAAATTATTCCGTGTATATTGTAATGATTATGGCGGTTCTGATTTGCACTCATCTGAATCCATCGCTAAGTCGTTAAATAATGACATTTTGTTGGCACATGTGTATCGATATTCTAACCTGTTTTCCGACAGGGATGCCAGTACAATAGAACAGCAATTACTTTTTGCGGAAAATGTGTTCCGTCAGCAGTCTATTGAGGATCATGCAATATATAGCCTGAACAATCGCCTGGTAAATGAATTTTACACAGATTCAATAGATATTCATGCTTTCGATGAAATGCAGTCTGAAGCAATAAGCAATGTCCCTGGTCTGGTAGGTATGTCGCTTATATATAATAATGTTGGAGTAGCATATTTATATACTGGACAGTATGATGAAGCAATTACCTTTTTTACAAAGGGTCTCGATTATAGTAGAGACCGGATAGTTCAGAATCTTGGCCTGAAAAGCAATATTTTGATTGCCAAAAGCTGTGCATATCAAAACATAGAAGAAAGAGAACTGCGCGTCCTTCTGAACACGGTGTTCGATACGATGGGAACAACCCGCTTACCCTTTATTTCTGCTAATTATGTTTTAAACATTATTTCCGCAGCATTAAGGACGCATCCAGAATTGGCAATAGAAATGATGTCAACCTATCCAATTACCAGTGTGTGTCAGGCTGCGTTTAATAGTAATATGTTGGGTTCTGGCTCTTTATATAGATTCATTGAAATATTACAAGTTAAGTATAAACAGTTTAATATGGACGGCCTCATTTATCCAAAGCAATATTCAAAACTGTCTGGCGTGAGGGCAAATTTCCTTTATAATCACGCTCATAATCCTATAATTTTTAACGCTTGGCTTTAAGACTTAATATTGCGCAGGAAAGCAAGAAGCCTACAAAGCCATTGGCATGAAACACATCTGTATATGCCTGTATACACGGCCAAAATGAGGAAGTTGCATCAAGAGCCTGGAAAGCCGTATGGAAATTAATCTGATTCTTAATGGTAGGCAAAGGGTTGATTTCTATAAAATAAATCCGCTCAAGAGCAATCTCCCCTGTTATCAATTTATCAAGCTCTGTGTTTGATCTGCATTCTACTCTGGTATCGAATCTGCAGAAAGTTGATATTCCAAACGAGGCTGCCATACTTTTAAAATGCATTTTTACATTATCCGAGAGCAATATTGCTTTTTTTGTATAACCCTTATGCAAGGCCTTTTCCGTTTCGCCTAAATACCAATAGATATCCTTAGAAGATGGGTAGTACATTATAGCTGGCAGTATATCCAATTGATCTATCAAAGGATTATACAAAACAGGAATTGTCATATCAAAACCAGGGATGAATTCCTGATAGAGATAGTCTTTCGTAAATATTTCTTGAGGAAAGCCTAATTGTACGCCGCAACTGCTCCCTAGATTTGCGGGTCGAAATATGCCGGAAGGTTCTGTAGGCTGTAGATCCCGTGGGACTATACACCCTTGAGCTTTTGCTACTAAATTGGATATTTTTTTGTTTTCGCCAACGATAGTACTTATTGTATTGGCAGGAATACATGGGATATGCAAAAAAGCGCATATTGATGGTACAAGTCCTAAAACAGAAAGATCGGTAGTACCGGCATTCAAATTGATAACGTAATCAATAACCGGTAACGTTCTGTTAAACCCTTTTTCACAAAAGGTACGTACATCGATTATGAATGGTAAACATTGGATTTCTTGAATAGCAGATAACCAATCTGCTATTACATCACTTTTCCACGGATCATAATGTTGGTAGCCTTCAGTCACATCACCTTCAAAAACATAAACAACAGCAATCACTTTTCCTTTAAGGCCCAAAAACCTACTGCGAAGATCGTCAACTCTTTCCACTGTATCCTCCAAAATAATGTAGTCTAAATAGATAATTATGTATTATCC
>CANQGA010000313.1 GCA_947600145.1 uncultured Lachnospiraceae bacterium
GGGGCGGATTTGATCAGGTATCCCAGATAGGATACCAGCTGGAAATCCAGCCCGTTCTTGCCCGGAAAACATTCGACCGTCTCAAACGAGGACGGATACTGGCGGATGAAGTCCAGGTCCGCATAGGAGATCCCCGGAGAATACTCGGTGTAGAACAGGACCAGCATATCCTTGCTGCCCTTCTTCGGCAGCAGTTCCTTCCACGCGCTTCCTATATTCTCTGTGTCAACCAGATAGACCTTTCGATTCGCCATATGCATCCTTTCCCCATATACGGCGCCGTAAGGCTATCTTACCACACAAACTCCGGATTGCCAAGACGAAATTTAACGATCTTTCGCAGCAGCGGTATCAGTCATCGTCATAATCATCGTCGTCATAATCGTCATGGTCATCATCATGGTCATCGTCATGGTCATCGTCATGGTCATAATCATGATGTTCATCCCGGTGGCCGCCATCATGGTAGCTTTCAACAGGCTCGCATTCCCACTTACGGAACGCGCCGCTGTACGCGTCGATCTCAAACTCATATTCCATGCCGCCGTGGCAGATCGTCCCCTCATACGCGATCCGTCCGTCGCCCCGGTCCGTCTCAAACTCCGTGATATCGTTAAACGTCGCGCCGGGTACCTGGGCCAGGGCCAGCTGCTTCGCCGACTCCTCTGCCAGGATCGTATAGCCGCTGCCTGAACCGCCCGCGGACTGCGATCCGGTTCCCTGCGTTTTCGGCGCTTCGGCACTGTACTGGATCACCTCTCCGGTATACGCGTCGATCTCATACTCATACTCGGTTCCGCCGTTCCCGTAAAACTCGATGTCATAGGTCTCGCGGCCATTGTCACGGTCCGGTTCCGCCTTCGTAAATGTGGCCTGGGAAGCGGACAGTCCAGCATGGGCCAGCGCCTTCGCCTTCGCCTCATCCGCGGTCAGCTTCGCGTTTCCGGCTGCCGCCTGCGTCGGGTTGGTCGCCGCTGCCGCCTGGGTCGGCCGCTGCGCCGCATCCCTGTCCTTATCCACGCTGAGTACCGCGCCGGTTGCCGCATCCACTTCATAATCGTATTCGGTCATATCTTTCCCGTAGAACTCCACATCATAGACCTGTTTTCCGTCTTCCCAGTCCAGCTTCGCCTTCGTAAATGTGACCTGGGAAGCGGACAGTCCCGCGTGGGCCAGCGCCTTCGCCTTCGCTTCCTCCGCGGTCAGCTTCGCGCTTCCGGCTGCCGCCGGCTGGGTCGGGTTGTCCGCCGCCGCTGACCGGGTGGTGCTGTTTGCTGCCTGCGTCGGATCGTTTGCCGCCGCCCTCGTCCCGCGAACTGCCGTCACAGTTATCTCTGTTCCGGGATCCGCCGCGGTCGTCTCTGTTCCGGGATCCGCCGCGGCAGCAGTCGTCTCCGCAGTTGTCCCGGCCGCAGCCGTCTCCGCAGCTGTCCCGTCCGCGGCATCCCCCGCCGCGGCGCTCTCGATCACCTTGCCGGTCAGCGCGTCGATATCGTACCGGTAGGTGTTCCCATTGTCGTCAGAAAATTCCACATGGTAGTAATCCATGCCATTCTTCGTCGCCATATCCACACTGTCGATCTTCACCTGGCTCTCGTTAAGGCCAAGCTCCGACAGGATCTGCTTCTTCGCGGCGTCCGCCCCGATATAGGCCAGCTGCCCCTGTCCCTGGGCGCAGCCGCCAAGCAGAAGCGCGGAAGCGGCAAGCATACAGAACATTCCCCTCAGTTTTCCGTTTCTCTTCATATGATTCGATCCCCTTTCTTTATTTTCTGATCTCATTCTAAACGGGAATTATGAAATCTACATGAAATGGGAAAAATTTTTTGAACGCCCTGTGCAGCAATCATGATATCGTAAGCGCCTATCGGCGTACCCAGACCAGCCAGTCTCTCCCGCAGTTTACCGCAAAGCACGGGTATTTGCCTTTCATTGCGTAAATACTTCAAATTCTCATTTTTTCAGCGGTTCTGTCTGCCCCGGCAGATGAAGCGCGAAGACGCTGCCCACATCAGGAACGCTCTCAAGCGTCACGCGGCCGCCGTGCAGTCCGGCGATCTGGCTGACCATGGCAAGCCCAAGCCCCGCTCCGGAGGCCTCGCCGCGGGACGGATCCACCTGGTAGAACCGCTGCCAGATCTTCTCTTGGTGCTCCGCGGAGATACCGATGCCGTCGTCGCGCACCCTGAGAAGAACTTCTCCGTTCTCTTCCGACACAGACACCCACACATGGCCGTCCGGCCTGCCGTATTTGAAACCGTTGTCGATCAGGTTCCGCAGAAGACGCCTCAGAAGCGCCGCGTCTCCGCGGACCGTATGAAGGCCTGCGGGCGTCTGCGCGCTCCCCGTATGCCCCGCGGCGTCCGCAGACTCTTCCGAAACATACCGGAGCCGCTCCTCCCCGTAATCCGCCGCCATCTCCTCCACCACGCTCTCCGCCAGCGCCGTCAGATCAAGCTCCGCCATCTCCGGCAGCTCGGTCCCCTGCTCCAGCCGCGTCATGCTGAGGAGCTGCGTGATCAGCTCCGACATCTTCACGGTCTGCCGGTGGATCATTTCCAGAGTCTCCTTCCGCTCCTCCGCCGTCTCGTCGTATTTCATGCCGTACTCGCAGGCGCCCCTGATGATGGACACCGGCGTGCGCAGCTCGTGGGAGGCGTCGGCGGTAAACTGGCTTTCCGCCTCGAAGGACCGCTCCAGCCGCTCAAACAGGCTGTCAAATGTCTCCGCCAGCCGGGA
>CANQGA010000314.1 GCA_947600145.1 uncultured Lachnospiraceae bacterium
TCGATCACGGCCGCGTGCTCCGGATTGATCTCCGGGATCATCATCGGCACGTCCGGCGTCCAGCGGTGGGCGCTGTTGTTGGAGACCACCGGGGTCTCGGTCTTCGCGTAGGCTTCCTCGATGGCCCGGATCTCATCCTTGCTCATATCTACGGCGCTGAAGACGAAATCTACCTCAGCCGCTACTTTTTCCACTTCATTCACATTCTTGACCACCATATGGCGGACCGCCTCCGGCATCGGAGTATCCATCTTCCAGCGGTCCCCAACCGCCTCCTCATAGGTCTTGCCCGCGGAACGGGGGCTCGCCGCCACGCTGACCACCTCAAACCAGGGGTGGTTCTCCAGAAGCGCGATAAAACGCTGGCCCACCATGCCGGTGGCGCCCAGTACGCCGACTTTCAGTTTCTTTTCCATAATTGCTGTCTCCTCATTTCTGTATCCGCGTCCGGTCTGCCTTCCGCTTACCGCCGCGTTCTTAAATGTCCCACCTATCCTACACAAATCTTCCTGAATTGTCAATAGGGATTCAATAGACTTTTTCCGATACATATGCTATACTCGCAAAGAATTAACCCGGCCTGCCCCCGGCATGGCCGCCCGTACATAAGAACACCGGACAAAATAAATTGCAGAATGGAGATCAAACGATGAACAAAAATGATTTCGCGCCGCTGCCTCCCATGGGCTGGAACAGCTATGACTACTACGACACTACCGTGGACGAGGCGCGCATCCGCGCCAACGCCGATTATATGGCCGCCCATCTGAAGAAATACGGCTGGGAATATGTGGT
Source organism: uncultured Lachnospiraceae bacterium (assembly GCA_947600145.1). Lineage (GTDB taxonomy): Bacteria > Bacillota > Clostridia > Lachnospirales > Lachnospiraceae > UBA3402. Next base: position 796 of record CANQGA010000314.1, read on the forward strand.
GGTCGATATCCAGTGGTACGCCCACGGCGCCGGTTCCATGCGGGATCGGTACCAGTATATTCCGTTTTCCGGCCTGGAAATGGATGAGTATTCCCGGCTCCTGCCGGATCCGGAGCGTTTCCCGTCGTCCGCGGGGGGCGCAGGCTTTCAGCCGCTGGCGGACTATGTCCACAGTCTCGGACTGAAATTCGGCATCCATATCATGCGGGGGATCCCTCGGCAGGCGGCCCATGCCCATACGCCGGTCAAAACCTGCGGCGCCGCGCCTTCTGCCGAAACAAGCTGCATTTCTGACCCCGGCGCTCCCGTCACCGCCGCCGACATCGCCGATCCGTCGTCGATCTGCGGCTGGAACCCGGACATGTACGGCGTGCGAAACTGCGCGGCCGGACAGGCATACTACGATTCCCTGATGGAGCTTTACGCCTCCTGGGGTGTGGACTATATCAAGTGCGACGATATCTGCAACACCAACATTTATCCGCACAATCCTTACTCCGCCAGACATGAGATCGAGATGCTCTCCCGCGCGATCCAGCGGTGCGGACGTCCCATCGTTCTCTCCCTGTCGCCGGGCCCGGCTCTGATCGAGCAGGCAAATCATTACAGGACACACGCGAATCTATGGCGGATCACCGACGATCTGTGGGATCGCTGGAGCGATATCCTTCAGATGTTTGCGCGCTGCGAGCTGTGGCAGGATCATGTGGAGCGGGGCTGCTATCCCGACTGCGACATGCTGCCGTTAGGACGCATCGGCGGCGGCTTCGGAGAAGGCCAGGAACGCTCCACCAACCTGACGCGCGACGAGCAGCGGACGCTGATGACGCTCTGGTGCATCTTCGGCTCCCCGCTGATGCTGGGCGCGGAAATGACCAAACTGGACGAATGGACCCTGTCCCTTCTCACCAACCGGGATATCCTGGCCATGCGCACGCCCGACTGCCGTCCGCATCAGCTCTTCCGCACTGCGGACGAGGCCGCCTGGACCGCCTTCAATGAGAAGACAGGTGAACAGTACGTGGCGGTCTTCAATTTAAGCGATAAAGAGCGGACGGTATCCGCCGGGGATCCCTCCCTGTATGAGGCAGCCGGCGCCGCGGTGCCCTGCGCCGCTGACCGCAGCGCGGACGAAGCTCCGGCCATTACGGAGCTTTGGACCGGCAAAAGCTATCCGTCGCTCAGCGCCGCGCTCCCGCCCCACGGCTGCTGCGCGTTCCGCGTCAGCCGGTAAGAGATCGCATTCGGAATCGAAACATCTCCCAAGCAGCAGGGGAGCTTCTCCGACGCGCCTGTGACGCATCAGGGAAGCTCCCCTTTTTATAAATCTGATGCAAATATTCCGCTTTTCAGATCATGCTCTTCTTACTTCTTCGCCGCTTCTTTCACCGGCTCGTCCTTTTCCTTCGAAAGCAGCACATTGGCCAGAATGCCCAGGATCAGGGAGCATGCCACGGTGCGGATCTCCACCGGTCCAAAGCTGACGGACAGGCCGCCCACGCCGGTGATGAAAATGATCGACGCCACGAACAGATTTCGGTTCTTGTTCAGATCCACGCTCTGCAGCATCTTGAATCCGCTCATCGCGATAAAGCCGTACAGCGTCACGCAGACTCCGCCCATGACGCAGTTGGGGATGGTCTGCAGGAAAGCCATCAGCGGCCCGATGAAGCTGACCAGGATGCACAGGCACGCCGCGCCCCAGATGGAGACCACCGACGCGTTGCGGGTGATCGCGACACAGCCGATGGACTCGCCGTAGGTCGTATTCGGACAGCCGCCGAAGAACGCGCCCGCCATGGAACCCACGCCGTCGCCCAGAAGGGTCCGCGTAAGTCCCGGTTCCTTCAGAAGATCCGTGCCGATGATATTGGAAAGGTTCTTATGGTCGGCCAGATGCTCCGCGAAGACCACGAAGGCCACCGGCACATAGGCCGAGAACAG
>CANQGA010000315.1 GCA_947600145.1 uncultured Lachnospiraceae bacterium
GCCGACTTTGCGGCGGGAGGAAAGCCCCGCGACCCGCTGGCGAACCGTCAGAAATTCATAGAGGGAGTTCCGGTCTTTGTCAGTGAGTTCGGAGGAATCAAATGGGATGTGGAAGGCGTGAACAGGCAGAGCTGGGGCTACGGAGAAGGTCCGAAATCGGAGGAGGAATTCCTGGAGCGCTATAAGGGCCTGATCGACACCCTGTTAGACCATCCCCGCATGTTTGGTTTCTGCTACACGCAGCTCTACGATGTGGAGCAGGAGATGAACGGGCTGTACACATACAGCCGGAAGCCGAAGTTTGACATGGAAGTGATCCGCAGGATCAACAGCCGGAAGGCCGTGATCGAGGACTGAACGGCGGCCGGAACAGGAAGGAACCGGGAGGTGCCGGTCTATGAGAAGAAAAGACCGTGAGATCAAAGATATGGATCAGATCCTGGACATTGCGGGCAGGGCGAAGATCCTGCGTCTGGGTCTTATGGATGACGATGGATGGCCGTATATCGTACCGCTTAACTACGGCTTCGAGGCAGTTGACGGAAGCCTGGTATTCTATATGCACAGCGCGAAGGAAGGCCATAAGCTGGAGCTGATCAGGCGGAATCCGAAGGTCTGCGTTGAGCTTGAGTGCGATACGGGCCTTGTATCCGGCGGGGATGTCCCCTGCCGGTACGGGCTGACCTACGCCTCCGTCATCGGATGGGGGACGGCGGAGCTTGTTGAGGACGAACAGGAGAAGATCCGTGGGCTTGAGCTTCTGATGAAGAACCAGACAGGCCGCGATTTCGAGATGGACGGCAGGATGGCGTCGACGGTCGCGGTGCTGAAGGCTGTCGTGCCGCGCTTTACGGCGAAGGCAAGGCGGCAATAGAGAAGAAGGAGGGTTTAAAAGATGGAAAGGAAAATCTGGATGCGCTTCCCGGGCGGGAAGCCGAAGGCTCTTACACTGAGCTATGACGACGGCGTGGAACAGGATGTCCGCCTTATGGCGCTGATGAAAAAGCATGGCCTGAAGGGAACATTTAATCTGAACAGCGGGCTGTTCGCGCCGGAAGGAACCGTATATCCGGCGGGAACGATCCATCGCCGGATGAGCCGTACGCAGGCGCTTGATCTGTATAAGGACAGCGGGATGGAGGTGGCGGTCCACGGGCTGACACATCCGTTCCTGGAGCAGCTGACGCCGGCGGAGTGTACGAGAGAGGTGATCAGGGACAGAGAGAATCTGGAGCGGGAGTTCGGCGGCATTGTACGGGGGATGGCTTATCCGTACGGAACATTCAGCGATACGGTCGTGGACTGCCTGAAGGCCTGCGGGATCGTGTACTCGCGGACGGTGATCTCATCCGGCAGTTTCGCGCTGCCGGCGGACTGGCTGCGCCTTGAAGCTACCTGCCATCACAACGATCCGCGGCTCATGGAGCTGGCGGCCCGTTTCGTGGAGAAAACGCCGGACAGATCGCCGTGGATGTTCTATCTGTGGGGGCACAGCTATGAGTTTGAGGCGAAGGATAACTGGGACGTGATCGAGAAATTCGCGGAATATACCGGCGGAAAGGAAGATGTCTGGTACGCCACGAACCTTGAGATCTATGACTATATCGAGGCGTGGAAGCGTCTGATCACCAGCGCCGACGGCACGAGGATCTTTAATCCGACCGCGTACACATTATGGTACAGCATGGCCGGGCAATGCTGCTGTATCCGTCCGGGCGAGGAGATCTGATCTATGGACATAGCGGTCAGAGGCTATACGGCGAGGGATCTTCCCGCGATGATCCGCATCTGGAACCAGGTGGTGGAGGACGGCGCGGCGTTCCCTCAGGAGGAATGTCTGGACGCGGAGAGCGGCGCTTTATTTTTCGCGGAGCAGACGTACTGCGGCGTGGCGGAGGACGAGACCGGCGGGATCTGCGGCCTTTACATCCTTCACCCCAACAATGTGGGGCGCTGCGGCCATATCTGCAACGCCAGCTACGCGGTGGACAGGGAAATGCGCGGCCTGCATATCGGGGAGAAGCTGGTGGCGGACTGCCTTGCGCAGGGTAAGAAGTTCGGCTTTCGTATCCTGCAGTTTAACGCGGTGGTGGCGACGAATATCCATGCCCGCCATCTGTATGAGAGGCTGGGATTCACCCAGCTGGGTACGATCCCGAAGGGGTTCCGCATGAAAGACGGACATTACGAGGATATCTGCCCCTATTATAAGGCGCTGGACGGGCAGTGATGTTCTGGACGGGCAGTGACGGCCGGGACGGATAAACAGCAGCAGAAAACAGGGGATCTTGATAATGGCAGAAAACAGATATCCGGTGCTGGAGATCGATCTGAGAAAACTGGAACACAATCTGCGGGAGATCATGGCGCGGTGCGACGCGTCGGGAATTCAGACGGCCGGCGTGGTCAAGGGATTTACGGCCTGGCCTGAGATCGCGCGGGTGTACGAGAGGTGCGGCTGCGCGTACCTCGCCTCCTCGCGGATCGGGCAGCTTAAGCGGCTTCGGGAGGCGGGGATCCAGACACCGCTTATGCTTCTGCGGATCCCGATGCTTTCCGAGCTTGACGATGCGGCGCGAACAGCGGATATCAGTCTGCAGAGTGAGCCGGAGGCGCTGAGGCGGCTGGATGCGGCCGTGGAATCCGTTTGGACGGAGAAGATTGCGCCGGGGAAGATCGAGTCAGGTAAGACTATGCCGGGCGGGAGCGTGCCGGTCAGGCTCGGCGGCAATGTGG
>CANQGA010000316.1 GCA_947600145.1 uncultured Lachnospiraceae bacterium
GAATAGATGCCCGCCGGACGGTACCCCGGCGTGTTCAGCGCGCCGCGGGGACGCTCCCGGCAGCCCATGGCCAGGATCACCGCGCCGGCCTTGATTGTGACCAGGCCTTCCTCCCGGTTAATGTAAGTGACCTCCCGGTTCCGGCTGATATCCACTACGATCGTATTCAGGCGGTACGGGATCTTCTCCTCCTCCACCTGAGCAATATATCTGGCCGCGTATTCCGGACCTGTCAGCTCCTCCTTAAATGTATGGAGGCCGAAGCCGTTGTGAATACACTGGTTTAAAATGCCTCCCAGCACATTGTCCCGCTCCAGGATCAAAATGTCTGCAATTCCCGACTTTCGCGCCGCCGCAGCAGCCGCCAGCCCCGCCGGGCCGCCTCCGACGATCACAATATCATGATGTTTCATACCTCTATATCCTCTACTTTCTGCCGCGCAGGTCCGTGTTCTCTGCACCCGGGCGGACCGCTCAAACAGCTTTTCTTTCCACGATGATTCTTCTTATGTCTCTCCCGTGATCATCTCCGACCCCGGCTGGTTCTTGCAGATCTTCTCCATGGGGATCCCGGTCTCCCGCGACAGGATCTCCATCGTCCTGGGCGTACAGAAGCCCGCCTGGCAGCGGCCCATTCCCTGCCGCACTCTCCGCTTGATACCATCCAGGGATCTGGCGCCCAGCGGACGCCGGATGCTGTCCACGATCTCTCCTTCGCTCACATTCTCGCATCGGCAGACGATGGTCCCGTAGTCCGGCCTCTCGGCGATCAGCGCGGCCCGCGCCTCCCGGTCCATGGCCGCAACATGGGGGATCCCTTTCCGCGTCGCAACGAAATGTTCCTTCACAGCCGCCCCCGCCTTCCGCGCGATCATCTCCGCCAGATAGACTCCGATGGCCGGCGCGGAAGAAAGTCCCGGCGATTCGATTCCCGCCGCGTCGAAAAATCCCGCCGCATCTTCCGGCTCTCCCAGAATAAACTCATGTCCCGCCTCGTGGGCCCGAAGCCCCGCAAACGACGTGATCACCTGGCGGTACGGGATATTCTTCACGCCGCGGGCGGATTTGGCGGTCACCTCCGCCAGCTCTTCCGCCGTCGTGTACGTCCCTTCCTTATCGCCGATGTCCACAGCCGTGGGGCCGATCAGCAGATTCCCGTGGATCGTCGGCGTCACCAGGACGCCCTTGCCGTATTTGCCGGGAAGCTGGAAAATGGTCCTGTCCACATGGCGTCCCGCCTCCTGATCAAGCAGGCAGTATGTCCCCCTCCGGGGCGTGATCGAAATTCTGCGGCGGCTGACCATATTGTGGAACCGGTCGGCGTAAACGCCCGCGGCGTTGACCACAAAGCGGGCTGCGATGGTCCGGACAGTGCCGTTTTCCGCCTCCCGCACAGTCAGCTCATATCCCTCTCCGCTCTTTCGGATCTCCGTCACTTCTGTCAGAAAATGAAATTCCACTCCGTTCTCACAGGCATTCTCCGCCAGCGCGACCGTCATGTTGAACGGGCACACGATCCCGCCGGTCGGCGCGTACAGCGCAGCCACGACCTCATCGGTCAGATTCGGTTCCATCTTCCGCGCCTCGTCTCCGGAAATGATACGCAGCTCCGGCACGCCGTTAGTTACGCCGCGCACGTAAAGCTCCTGAAGACCCGGCATATCTTCCTCGGAAAAGCACAGCACCAGAGAACCGTTTCTGCGGAACGGGATATCAAGATCCGCCGCCAGCTGATCCATCAGGCGGTTTCCCTCCACATTCATCTTCGCCATCAGGGAGCCGGCCGCCGCGTCGTACCCGGCGTGAATGATTGCGCTGTTGGCCTTGGAGGTCCCTGAGCAGACGTCCTCGGTCCGCTCCAGAAGACATACCTTTAAGTCATACCGTGACAGTTCCCGCGCGACCGCGCAGCCGGTCACGCCGCCGCCGATCACCGCCACATCTGTATCATATCGCTGTTTGCTCATATTGATCTCCTCACCGAAATCGATCCGGAAAGTGTGCCGACGCCGGCGCCCTTTCCGCATGAAAATACAAATGATCCTTTTTCTTCCAAAAATTCTGTGAAAAAAAGCAAGGAAAATCAATGGGCTCCCCCACAAATCCGCCTTGCTCTTTCATTGTCGAAACTGTTCTTAAGCCTGATTTATCATAACATATCCGCAGGCTCTCCGTCAAGAAAAATCTTCTGCGAGCTCAACCTATCGGACACCCAGGCCTCTTAATATCGCATCTGCCCTGAGCGGATCATTGGCGGTAAACATAACGGCCCCATGTTCTGCCGCCTTCCTGTACACCTCCTCATCTTCCTGTGCGTAGTACACCCAGGGTTCCACCCCGCGGGAAGCGGCATATTCGAAATGTTTCTTGTCCGCCACTGTTTTTTCGTCATCGAACAGGCAGATACAGTACAGATAGTCGTAGGGATCCCGCGTCTGATTCTCACCCATCGACTTAAGCGGAAAGTAACCGTGCAGGAAGTAACGATGATTATATTTCCGGTCGATGTATTCCAGCAGTTCTCCGCTCCAGCTGTTAATCACACTGCGGTCCGCGATGCCGTATTCTTCCATCATAGCGATGATCTTGTCGCAGGACCGGAATGCGCGTTCCCCTAAAAGATGCGGGTAATCCTTCATTTCAATATTAAACAGCATATCCCTGCGGTCCCGCACCAGTTCCAGAAATTCCAGAAAGGTTGGAACGCG
>CANQGA010000317.1 GCA_947600145.1 uncultured Lachnospiraceae bacterium
CCCTGCAGGACCGTGTTGATCGTGGAATCGATGACCTCGATCTTCGCGTCCGGATAGGTCTCCAGCAGAATACTTCTGGCATTCATCGCCGCCTGGTAAGAACCGCTGAACTTTACGGTGATGCAGATGCAGATAATCGGGATCCCCTGTTTCACATACTTTTCAAATGAAGCGATAAAATCCTCGATCGACGGAAGGGAGGATTTGGGAAATACGACATTCTCCTTCTCCACCATCTCATCATAGAACTTGCGTATGGGCATTTCCTCTATCTCTTTATAATAGGTCTTCTCGTCAAAAGAGACGTAGAACGGAACCACTTCCACTCCCTTATCCTTCGCCAGCTGCTCCGGCAGATCGCAGGACCCGTCGCTGATGATCTGATACATAAATTCCCCTCCCGCTTTCTTGTGTAGTAAACCCTGTTGTTTGGTTTTCCGTATTTCGGTATATAGTTTATTTTACTACATGTTGCGGAATTTGCAAGCTGTTTTATCATCTTTCTTTTCCGGCCGGGTTATGATACAATAATAAAAAAGTTGATATAAACTCAGCATACACTTTTTAATGAGAAATAAGGGAAGATAAAAGAAATGCCCACCCAACGCAGCCTGTATCTGATCGCCGCCATTCTTCTGACCGCCGCCGTTCTTTACGCCGCCGGCCTGCTGACAAACCGCCGGGCTGCCGCGTACGTAACGGTATCTGTAGACGGAGAAGAGATCGCGCGATTTGATCTGAACGAAAACACAGAATATCTCATCTCCGGCTACGCCGGAGGAACCAACCGCCTGATCGTCCGGGACAGACAGGCCTGGATCGAAGAAGCCTCCTGCCCTGACAAACTCTGCGTCCATCAGGGCCGGATCCGCCGTGCCGGCGAGATGATCATCTGCCTGCCGAACCGGGTGATAGCGGAGGTATCCGATCAGAGCCGGTGAATAAATTGTAAAAACGCCCCGAGAATCCTTCCCGGGGCGCATATCTTTCTTGTTGAAGCGTCAGATAATTTGCGATCTGCCTTCTACACAATGATCTTCGACGGACACTTGGCCGCGCATTTGCCGCAGTTGGTGCATTTCTCGTAATCAATGACCGCCAGGTTATCGATCACATGGACCGCGTCAGATTCGCACTGTCTGGTGCAGAGCGTGCAGGCGATACAGCCGTTCTCGCACTTGGCCTTCACGTCCTTGCCCTTTTCGTGGGAAGAACAGCGGACCAGATGCTGCGCCGAGTACGGCACCAGCTCGATCAGATGATTCGGGCAGGCGGCGACGCACTTGCCGCAGGCCACACATTTCTCCTTATCGACCACGGCCACGCCGTCCACCACATGGATGGCGTCGAACGCGCAGGCCTTCACACAGGTGCCGTAGCCCATGCAGCCGTAAGCGCAGGCCTTCTCACCGGTGCCGGGAACCACGGAGATCATCCGGCAGTCGTCGGCGCCATAGTAATTGTACTGAAGCCTGGTCTTGTCGCAGGTGCCTTTGCACTTGACGAAAGCCACCTTCCGCACAGCGCCGCCGGCGTCCACGCCCATGATCGCGGCGATCTTATCCGCCACGGCTGGGCCGCCTACGGGACAGGCGTTCACAGGCGCTTTCCCCTTGGCGATGGCGTCCGCCAGGCCGTCGCAGCCCGGATAGCCGCAGCCGCCGCAGTTGTTGCCGGGCAGCTCGGCGCGGACCAGCATTTCCCTCTCGTCCACTTCTACTTTAAACTTCTCGCTGGCGATCCCCAGAAGCACGCCGATGATGATACCGATGGCTCCGATGACGCCGGCCGCTAACAAAAGTCCACTCATAGCCTCGCTCCCTCCTTATCAGATCAGGCCCGCGAATCCCATGAACGCGATCGCCATCAGACCCGATGTGATCAGCACGATGGGGGAACCTTTGAATGTGAACGGGATATCATTATCCTCGATGCTCTCGCGGATGCTGGACAGCAGCACGATGGCGATCGTAAAGCCTACCGCCGTGCCGACGCCGTTGAAGACGCTCTCCAGGATCCCGTACTCCGACTGCACATTGGTCAGGGCCGCGCCCAGAACCGCGCAGTTGGTGGTGATCAGCGGCAGGAACACGCCCAGGGCCTGATACAGGGACGGAATGCTCTTCTTGAGGAACATCTCCACGAACTGCACCAGGGCCGCGATGACCAGGATGAACGCGATGGTCTGGAGGTAGGTAATATCCAGGGGAACCAGGATGAACTTATAGATCAGGCTGGTCACGAAGCTGGACAGCGTGATAACGAAGATAACGGCTACGCCCATGCCCACGGCCGTGTCCGTCTTCTTGGAGACGCCAAGGAACGGACAGAGACCCTGGAACTGGCTCAGGATAATGTTGTTTACCAGGGCGGAGCCTACGATGATCAATAATAACGATTTGACTGCATCCATCTCTTACCCCTCCTTAACTGTTCTTATCAAGCTTCCCGGCAAGCTCGGACTGTTCTTTGGCAACCGCCGCCTGCTTCGCAGCCAGGGCGGCCTGTTTGGCCTTCAGAGCGTCCTCCTCCGCCTGGAGACGTCTGGTTTCCAGTGTAGCGTGGTTCGCCATGCAGGCGGAACCGGAGCAGTGCATACAGTCGCCGCCGCAGGCCAGGACGGAGCCGTTGCCTTCCACATTGGTGGCCGACGGCATCTTGAACTTGTTCTGCAGGGCGGTAAGGCCGGCCAGCAC
>CANQGA010000318.1 GCA_947600145.1 uncultured Lachnospiraceae bacterium
GCGACGCCCTGCTTAACGGCCTCGACCAGCTTGTCGAGGTGCATATGGCCGGGAACGATCTCATTGTAGGAGCTGACCACGCCGACTAAGGGGCGGGAGAGCTCTTCCTCGGTGAGGCCCAACGCCCGGTAAAGGGAGCGGGCAGGGGCCTGTTGAAGACCGGATTTTGCGTTGTCGCTTCTCATTTTTACTCCTCCTTATTGCTTCGTTATGCAGGCCGCGGAAAGTCCGCGGCAGCGCCATCGTCCGCCAGGTTTTCCGGTTTCGAATGGAAGTCTATGCGATGATCCGCTCCGCGATCAGGCCGCCCATCTGCGTGGTTCCGACCTTCGTGCAGCCGTCGGAGTAAATGTCTCCGGTGCGGTAGCCTTCGGTGAGGACCTTCTGGACGGCAGCTTCGATGGCGGCGGCTTCCCTGTCAAGATCGAAGGAATAGCGCAGCATCATCGCGGCGGACAGGATCGTGGCGATGGGGTTGGCGATATCTTTGCCGGCAATGTCGGGAGCGGAGCCGTGGCTGGGCTCGTACATGCCGAATTTGGTCTCGTTTAAGCTGGCGGAGGACAGCATGCCGATGGAACCGGTGATCATGCTGGCCTCGTCGGAAAGGATGTCTCCGAACATATTCTCGGTCAGGATCACGTCGAACTGGCCCGGATTCATCACAAGCTGCATTGCGCAGTTGTCGACCAGCATATGGGTCAGCTTAACCTCCGGATAATCCTTCGCCACTTCCTCGACCACTTTGCGCCAGAGTCTGGAGGAATCCAGAACATTGGCCTTATCCACGCTGATCACGCTCCTGCGGCGCTTCATCGCGATATCGAAGGCCTTGACGGCGATGCGGCGGATCTCATTTTCATTGTAAGTCAGTGTGTCCACGGCGGTCATGACGCCGCCCACTTCCTTCGTGTACCGGTCGCCGAAATAGAGGCCGCCGGTGAGCTCGCGCATGATGACCATATCGAAGCCGTCGCCGATGATCTCCTTCTTCAGCGGACAGGCGTCGGAAAGCTCCTTATATAAATACGCCGGGCGGATATTGGCGAACAGGTTCAGGCCCTTGCGGATCGCCAGAAGGCCGGCCTCGGGCCGCAGGTTCGGGGCCACGTCGTACCAGCGGGAATTGCCCACATTGCCGCCGACGGCGCCCAGAAGCACCGCGTCAGCCGCTTTAGCGGCAGCCAGCGCCTCGTCGGTCAGCGGAACTCCGTATCTGTCGATGGAGCAGCCGCCCATCAGGACCTCTGTATAGTTCATGGTGTGGCCGTAGACCCGGCCCACCCGGTCAAGTACCTTGCACGCCTCACGGACGATCTCCGGGCCGATCCCGTCGCCCGGGATCGTGACGATATTCAGATTCATGTCGTTGTCCTCTCTGTTCTGCAGACGAAAATGCCGCTTCTCCGCCGTTTCTTACCATAATATCTTATTTGTCCGCAGATTTCAATATCCGCATGTTAAAAATTCTAAACATATTTGGAATTCATTTCATAACTGCAAGTTATAGATCGTCTTTGTTATCAGATCTTCAGGGGAAAGAAATAGCCGCCACTACCTGCAATAGTGACGGCGGCCCGTAAAGGGTTTAACATTGTGACTATTTGGGGGTAGGCCGTGTGTCTCTGGCTTTCCCTCTGTGATCCAAATATAACATATTCCGGAATACAGTTCAAGAGTTTTTTATTCTCTTTCCAAACTCCTCTTCACTTACTCCGGCTTCTCCACCTGCACGATCGCGCTCTTCTGCATTGGAATGCGGCAGTTCTTGTTGCTGCCGAACTCCACGATCACGGTGTCGTCGGTCATATCGATGACCACGCCGTAGAAACCGCTGTTGGTGAGGATGTTGTCGCCCACGGCGACGCTGGCCAGAAGCTCGGCCATCCTCTTCTTCTCTTTCTGCTGCGGACGAATGGCGATGAAATACATCATACCGATCAGAAACGCCGCGTAAATCAGCCAGAATCCTATTCCGCCGGCACCGCCGGACGCTGTCGCTGTCAACATATCAATTTCCTCCTTCACTCATACCTGCCAGCTTGGCCGCTTTGTACTCGCCATAGCGGTGGGCCTCGATGGCGTCCCGTATCTCTTCCATCATTGTATTATAAAAATATAAATTATGCAACACACATAAACGCATTCCCAGCATTTCTTTCGCCTTGAACAGGTGCCGGATGTAGGCCCGGCTGTAGGAACGGCAGGCCGGGCAGCCGCAGCCCTCCTCGATGGGGCGGTCGTCCAGCTCGTACTGCTGGTTGTGCATATTCAGTTTTCCATGGTTCGTGTAAACGTGGCCATGGCGCCCGTTGCGGGTCGGATAGACGCAGTCGAAGAAATCCACGCCCCGCTCCACCGCCTCCAGGATATTGGCCGGCGTTCCCACGCCCATCAGGTAGGTAGGCTTCTCCAGAGGCAGATACGGCACCGTCTCATCCAGGATCCGGTACATCTCCTCGTGGCTTTCGCCTACCGCCAGACCGCCGATGGCGTAGCCGTCCAGATCCAGCTCGGAAATGGCCTGCGCATGGGCGATGCGGATATCCTCGAAGGTCCCGCCCTGGTTGATGCCGAACAGAAGCTGTTCCTTATTCAAGGTGTCCGGCAGGCTGTTAAGCCTTGCCATCTCGTCCTTACAGCGCTTAAGCCACCGGGTCGT
>CANQGA010000319.1 GCA_947600145.1 uncultured Lachnospiraceae bacterium
CTGATCGCCGGGATCCCGATCCACATGGCGATCGCCACCAATAAATTATCCTCCGCCTGCGGGACGACCCTGGCGACCCTCAAATTCATCCGCGCGAAAATGGTCAGCCTGCGGCTGGCGGTCCCCACGGTCATCGCCGCGATGATCGGATCCGCCTGCGGCGCGAGGATCTCGCTGACGGTGGACGAGGCCGCGATGAAGTATATCCTCTTCGTGGTGCTGCCGGTGACCGCGTTTATCGTGCTGAACCGGAAATTGTTCCCTGCGGATGAGGAGAGCAGCGAGCTGGCGCTGAATCCGCGGGTATATGCGGTCTCGTCCCTCGCGGCGCTGGTCATCGGCTTCTACGACGGCTTCTACGGTCCGGGAACGGGGACATTTCTGATCATCGCCCTGACGGTATTCGCGAAGCTGCCGATGAAGCGGGCCAACGGCCAGTCCAAGGTCATCAACTGGACCACCAATGTGACGTCGCTGGCGGTGTTTCTGCTGGACGGACAGGTGATCTTTTTGCTGGGTCTGGCGGCGGCCTTAAGCAATATGGCCGGCGCGTGGATCGGCGCGTCGCTGGTGATGACGAAGGGGACGAAGATCGTGCGGCCCAGCATCCTGCTGGTGCTGGTCCTGCTGTTTCTTAAGATCCTGGGCGTGTATTAAATAAAAACGTCTGCGGCGGGCCTGCCGCAGACGAAAACATGCGCATTATCCGATTTCCTTAAGATCCGCCCGCGGCGCGGCCACCAGCGAATAGTTCGTGTGATAGATGACAAATCCCGGGGCGGCGCCGGCAACCTTGCGGATATGCTTCTTCTGGATGTAATCGACCTCCACCTTCTCATTTCCGCGGCCCTTGGAATAGTAGGCGGCCAGGGCGCCGGCTTCCTCGAAGACGCGGTCGGGGAGTTCCCTGCCCTCGGCTTTCACGATCACATGGGAACCGGGGATGCCTTTGGCGTGGAACCACCAGTCGCTGCCGGAGGCCAGCCGGAAGGTCACTTCTTCGTTCTGGTAGTTGTTCTTGCCCACATAGATGTGGAAACCGTCGGAGGAGAGATAATGGAAAGGTCTGCTGGTGATCTTCGGTCTCTTCCCGCCGGTATTATGGCGTCGGATGTAGCCGTATTCGGTCAGTTCCTCTTTGATCTGGACCAGGTCCTCTTCCTTTAAGGCGATCTCTAAGGACGTGGCGATGGACTCCAGATGGTCGATCTCGCCGCGGGTCGCGGCGGTCTGCTCCGTCAGGGCTTCGTAGGTTCGTTTCAGCTTGTTGTACCGGTCAAAATATTTCTGGGAATTCTCGCGGGCCGTCAGCTGCGGATCCAGCGGGATCCTGATCTCTTCGTCGGTATAGTAATTCAGACAGTTCAGTTCCTTCTCGCCGCCCGTCAGCTCGTAGCCGTAGGTGTTGAGAAGTTCGCCGTAAATCTTGAATTTATCCCGCTTATCCGTGTCACGGAGCTGCTTTTCCTGAAGGTCCAGCTTCTTATAGTTGCGCTCCAGCGCGGTCTGGACGATCTTCCGCAGGTCTGTTGATTTCTGGCGGATGCGGACGACGGTATCGCGGGAGGCATAGTAGGTCTCGAGAAGGCTGCTTACGGAGGGGAAGGCCTGCGCGTGATAGTCTCCGCCTTCATAGCACGTTAACGGCACCGACGCGAATTCCACCGGCTCGTCGTTCCGGTACACGATGTTGGGCGCAAAGCGCCCCTCGCGGACGTCCTCCATCATAAGCGACAGCGTGTGATAAAGGTGCGTCAGCTCTGCCGCCGACAGTTCGTTGGCGGAGTGGTCCCCGTCGATGGAGGCCAGATGGCACAGCTCCAGCGCGACGATGGGGCTTAAGCCGGTCATGGTCGAATAGAGCGCCTTCTGGATCGGCATGGGCGCGGCGCTTATGCGCCGGGAGAATTCTTCCTCTGTGACAGTCAGCGGATCCGCCTTCTCCACGGTCTGCGGGAGGAAATATTCCCGTCCCGGAAGCACCTCCCGCACGGAACTGACCTGGGCGGACACGTGCTTGATGCTGTCCAGGATCACGCCGTCATCCCGGCAGAAGATGATATTGCTGTGCTTGCCCATCAGCTCTACGATCAGCTTTTTGCGGCGGAGGTCGCCCATCTCGTCCAGATGCTCGACGGTGAATTCGATGACCCGCTCCAGGCCGGGCTGGCTGACGCTTACGATGCGGCCGCTGCCGATGTGCTTGCGAAGCAGCATGCAGAAATTCGGCGCGGTCATGGGCCCCGGCTTATTGTTTTCCGTGAAATAGATCAGCGGCAGACTGGCGCTGGCCGACATCAGCACCCGGAATGTGTCTTTAAAATTCTTAATGGTAAATAAAAGCTCGTCCTTTTCGGGCTGGGCGATCTTGGTGATCTTGGCGCCTTCCAGACGCTCCTTTAAGTCTCGGGTCAGGTTCGCGATCACGATCCCGTCAAATGCCATTTCCAAAACCTCCCTGAAATTTTTACCCCGGATGTTTTTTCCTGAACGAAACCGGATATGCTCATCATAGCACAGATCCGGAGACCGCACAAGCGTGAAGTGAAAAGTTAACTTCCACTTCTAAAGGCTCCGGCAAAAAAGTTGCCGTTAGTGTTGCAGGAAAGCATATT
>CANQGA010000320.1 GCA_947600145.1 uncultured Lachnospiraceae bacterium
ATATCGTCTGTAAACTGGTCGGCAGGAATCGACGGTGAATACCAGGACTGCTGGCCGAAATAAGAATCCAGATCCTCCGAGGTAAACATTCTGCCATGACGCGCATAGATTTCATTTTTTGCGATCCGTAAGGAACTATAATCCATGCCTGACAAATCCGCCACCGTCAGATACCGCTCAGAGCTTTCAGGCAGCAAATAATAAGCTTCAATTTCAATCTCTGCCTCGTTTTCATCTATTTCTTTATCTTCACCGACATGGGCATCTCCCATATACTCTTCCGGAAGTTCGGACGCTCCTCGGTTCGTACCGTCATTCAATGTAATATACCTGGCATCAATAGTAAAGATATCCTCTGTAGTATTATTGATTGCCCGGGTTATCTTCGTAGTTCCTACATACTCGCCATATATGGTGACCTCATCATCCACCAATAACTTGACGAGAGCACCGTTATCGACCCGTTTGTCATTGATGATATACTCGTTATGGGCAGCATCCTCACAGCGGTAATATGTATCCAAAACCTGGAGTATTCTGACATCGACATAAACCTTGGTTCCAATATAGTCCGGATTCCTGAGGAATTCCTTGTAGTCGATCGAGACTACACTTGATTTATACTCGTTTTCTGCGAAAAAGATTTCCTCGGCTTCACTGACCGATTCTGACTCAGTTAATACTTCCGCATCAAATGTCTCTTCTATAGAAGTCTCTGTATCTGCCATTTCTTCCAGTACAGTTGATGATTCCGTTGATGGCTCAACCGCTTCACCGCATCCGACAGCAAGTGCAGCAATAGTAACAACCAAACCTGTGACCATAAATATGTTTTTCATAGTATCCTCCTGAACTCTTTATTCCGCTTTTTAAGTATTGCATCAGCCTGACACGTCTTAACTAAAAAAACATCAATTCATACATTATACCCGGCCTTTATTAACTTCTGAACCAACTCGTAATCCTGCTTTTTTTCAACATTCTTCTTTTTCTCAGACATATTTCCGATAACGCTTAAAACAGCAAGCGCTACAGAAATAATAAAAGCGGGCGGGAAAAAGAAAGATACAATAAGCCCTATTATCAAAAAACCGATTACTCCAAGGACTATATCCTTCCCAGACACAACGGTTTTCTGATATTCTTTACCATTCTTAATTTCTTTAGCAAAGATATTTTTTACCTTTTTATTCGCCTCTGTTTTTAGTTTTTCCTTGTCCTTATCTGGAAGGTTAATACTTGATAAGTAACTCATAGCTTTTTCAAATTCTTTATTGTTCAAGAGCCCATCAATATTTGACATGGCATGTTCCCTATCAAATTCTAATTGTATCGCACTAACCTTATCCAAATATTTTTGCTTATCGATATGCCTGACTGTAATATGATTAAGCTGCTCAAAAGCATGTTGGGTACTCTCTCGATCAGATATGTCGATACTATTTACCGTTTTTTCGCAGAGGCTTTTCTCCTGTTTCGCTTCATTCGCGCTTATTAAAGAATCATATGTCACACCATCAACCGTTCTCTGAACCTCATCAAAATTATCTATGAGATAATCCAACTGTTGTAATAAATCAGCCGCTTCGGGAATCCCAAATCCGCATTTTTTGACCTTATCGCGAACCAGAATCAAACTGTCCTTATTATTGACATCCATTTGAGCGGCCAGTTCTTTGATCTCTTTTACTTCCCGTTCCTGAATTTTCTTAGATAATGGTTCCGTTACCTGGTCTATCAGTTTTTCCTTGGGATAAAAATAGCTATTATATGCATCGAATTCGCTCTTTGCTCTCAACAGGCCTTCTTCTGTCTGCAGATCCGAGTGATTTATAATCTCTAATAGGTCTCGTTTCTCACCCGCAGCCGCTTCTGCATCTTCTTCTGTATCATATACGATGCCTTCATAAGTCCTTTTTTCTCTAAGAAGCTCCTCGATTCTATCCTGAAGCGGTTTGAGTACATCAGCGGCAGTTTCCGGAGATATACCATATTTTGAAATCGCCGTATTCAATTGGTCCAACAGGTTCTGACAGTCCTCCAGCGATTCTTTTGCGTTATTATTATATATCTTTTTAAGGTAACTATTTTTGTATGATTTTACATACACGCCCATATCAAAGAAATCAGCTATCTCCTGCAGTTCCCGCTTTTCATCTCCATACTTTGAAAATACATATTCATAGATATCCGCATTATAAGGATCTCTTAAAAAAGCATCCTGCAGAATCGCAAGTTCCTTCTCTTTTCCGATATCTCTATCCTTTATATTTTTCAATGTCGCCGAGATCTGCTTTTGATCCTGCGCAAAAGGATATTCAACCTGAAAATCTCCGACTTCCTCCAATATCAAAAGATACGTTTCAAATATATCAAATAGATCACTCCTTAATCCACGTTTCAGTTCATCTTTTGTACTGGGATTCTGATACAATTTCTTTTTTTGTCCTTCCGCAGCGATACTGCTTCCCAGATTGCCAATCGCATTAACCGCAGAATGCCCTAACCCTCCTATAGCATTAAACGCTCCTGCTGTAACAGCACCTTTTATCGCGCCGCCAACCCCAAAACCGCCTCCTACCCATCTTCCACGTGAAGCCTTCCTCTGCC
>CANQGA010000321.1 GCA_947600145.1 uncultured Lachnospiraceae bacterium
TCCAGATTCTCATCCACATCCTTTACCATTGTATTCATGCGGGAAAGGATCCATCTGTCCATGACAGGCAGTTTCTCATAATCCAGCGTATATTTCGTCGCATCAAATTCGTCAATGTTCGCGTACAGCGCGAAGAAGGCATAGGTGTTCCACAGGGTGCCCATGAACTTGCGCTGGCCCTCGGTCACGGCCTTGCCGGAGAACCGCTTGGGCAGCCACGGAGCGCCGCTGGTATAGAAATACCACCGGATCGCGTCGGCGCCGTAGGTCTCAAGGGCGTCGAACGGATCCACGGCGTTGCCCTTGGACTTGCTCATCTTCTGGCCGTTCTCGTCCTGCACATGGCCCAGGACGATGACATTTTCATAAGGCGACTTATTGAACAGCAATGTGGACTCGGCCATCAGGGAATGGAACCACCCTCTGGTCTGGTCCACGGCCTCGGAGATGAACTGGGCCGGGAACTGCTGCTCGAAAAGCTCCTTGTTCTCAAAGGGATAGTGGTGCTGGGCGAAGGGCATGGCGCCGGAATCGAACCAGCAGTCGATGACCTCCGGCACCCGGCGCATGGTCCTGCCGCACTTGGGGCAGGGGAAGGTCACTTCGTCGATATAGGGACGGTGAAGCTCTACCTTCGCCGCGTCCGGGTCGCCGCTTAAGCCCGCCAGCTCCTGACGGCTTCCCACGCTGTGCTGATAACCGCACTCGCACTCCCAGATATTAAGCGGAGTGCCCCAGTAGCGGTTGCGGGAGATGGCCCAGTCCTGGATGTTCTCCAGCCAGTTGCCGAAACGGCCCTTGCCGATGGAATCCGGGATCCAGTTGACCGTGTTGTTGTTGCGGATCAGGTCGTCGCGGACCGCGGTCTCCCTGATGTACCAGGACTCGCGGGCGTAGTAGATCAGCGGCGTGTCGCATCTCCAGCAGTGGGGATAGCTGTGCTCGAATTTGGGCGCGTCAAAGAGAAGACCCTTGGCGTCCAGATCCCGCAGGACCATGGGGTCGGCTTTCTTCACGAATACGCCCGCGTAGGGGGTCTCCGCCGTCATCTCGCCCTTGCCGTCCACCAGCTGGACGAAGGGCAGGTCGTAGACGCGGCCCACCTTGGCGTCGTCCTCACCGAAGGCCGGGGCGATATGGACCACGCCGGTGCCGTCGGTCAGCGTGACGTAGGAGTCGCAGACCACATAGAACGCCTTCTTGTTCTGCTTTCTGCAGGTCTCCACCGCGCAGTCGAAGAGAGGCTCGTACTCTTTGTATTCCAGATCCTTTCCGGTATAAGTCTCAAGGATCTCGTAGGCGGGACCGGCCGCGGAGGATCCGGCCGCGGAACCATCGCCTGCCCTGCCGGCCGCGGCTCCGTCAGCGGCCTTCCCGGCCAGCTTCCCGAGAACCGTATCCAGCAGCGCCTGAGCCATATAGTAGGTATAGCCGTCGGCGGCCTTCACCTTCGCGTAGGTCTCCACCGGGTTCACGCACAGTGCCACATTGCTGGGCAGGGTCCAGGGCGTGGTCGTCCACGCCAGGATATACGCGTCCTCGCCCTTCACCTTAAAGCGGGCGATGGCGGAACGCTCCTTAATGTCCTTATAGCCCTGGGCTACCTCCGCCGTGGAAAGCGGGGTGCCGCATCTGGGGCAGTAAGGCACGATCTTAAAGCCCTTGTACAGAAGGCCCTTGTCCCAGATGGTCCTGAGGGCCCACCACTCGGACTCGATATA
This sequence comes from uncultured Lachnospiraceae bacterium, assembly GCA_947600145.1. Classification (GTDB taxonomy): domain Bacteria; phylum Bacillota; class Clostridia; order Lachnospirales; family Lachnospiraceae; genus UBA3402. Next base: position 1,722 of record CANQGA010000321.1, read on the forward strand.
GTCGTCATGATAAGTGACGTAAGGGTTATCCATGTCCGCCCAGAAGCCGACGGTGCCGGAGAAATCCTCCCACATGCCCTTGTATTTCCAGACGCTCTCCTTACATTTGTCAATAAACGGCTCAAGGCCGTATTCCTCGATCTGATCCTTTCCATTAAGGCCCAGGAGCTTCTCCACCTCGATCTCCACCGGGAGTCCGTGGGTGTCCCAGCCGGCCTTGCGGGGAACCATATAGCCCTTCATAGTCCGGTAGCGGGGGATCATATCCTTGATCACACGGGTCTCCACATGGCCGATGTGGGGTTTGCCGTTGGCCGTAGGCGGCCCGTCGTAGAAGGTGTAAGTCGGGCAGCCTTCCCGCACCTTCATACTCTTCTCGAAGATGTCCTGGTCCTTCCAGAACTTCTCCACTTCCTTCTCGCGCTCCACAAATTTCAGATCCGTGGAGACTTTCGCATACTTTGGCATCTCTCAACCTCCAAACTGGTAACTGAGCGGCTCATGCCCGCTTTTTCCGCCGACACCAAAACCGGGCATCCCATGGATGACCTTCCGGTTCTCCGGCTCCGAAGCAGTTTCAGGCAATAAATAAATTAAGCCTTCATCCCCGGAAATGAGGACGAAGGCCGAAACGTACTTCGCTGTACCACCTATTACCATACTGACATATGCTTCCATATAACGGTGGAAACCGGCGGGACCTACTGGGGACCCGCCGCGCCTTCCGGACTGCGGCAGCCTCTTCAGTCTGCGACTCGGGAGTGATCTTCGTCTCCTGTGCTACTGATACCGGCCTCGCACCGCCGCCGGCTCGCTGGAACGTTCCCACAGGGCTACTGTCTCCGTCTGTGTCTTTC
>CANQGA010000322.1 GCA_947600145.1 uncultured Lachnospiraceae bacterium
TTTCAGGGTAAGTGTAAGCTGGTTCATTTGAGATACCTTCTTTCTGTGTATGCGCGGATCAGCTGGTTTACGCCTTTCTGAAAATAGGAAGACGGCGTGGCCAGGTTCAGCCTCACGAAACCGCTGCCTTCGGGGCCGTATTCTTCTCCCGGATCCCCATAGACCATCGCCTCCTGTTCGAGGAAATGTTTTCGCTGCCGCCCGTCCATGCCGAGCCCGCGCAGATCGAGCCAGCAGACGCTGGTTCCCTCAAGCGGCGATAAGCGCAGAAGCGGCATCTGTTCCGCGGCCGCCCGCTCCAGCAGCCGGTAATTTGCCGCGTTGTGCCTGTTCATGGCCCGGACCCAGACCCATCCGTCCTCCGAATAGGCCGCGGTCAGCGCCTGGTAGAAGAACGGGTCAATGCTTCCGAAATGTTCGGCGTCCCGGCGGCTCTGATAGAGACCGCGCAGGCGGCGGTTCGGAATGATCAGGTTGGCGTGATTGATCCCCGTCAGGCTGAACGCCTTCCCGAGCGAAAAAGACGTGATCCCGTGCTCCGGGTCCAGTTTCACGTAAGGGACGGCGGGATGGCCGGGCTGAGCGGTCTCGGCGAAAATTTCGTCGCTGAAGACGACTGTGCCGGACTGCCGCGCCAGACGGGCAATCGCGGTAAGCTCCTGTTCAGAGAAGACCTTTCCCGTGGGGTTGTGCGGATTGCACAGGATGAGAAGGCTGTTTTCCGGACAGGCCATTTTATCCGCGAGATCCGTCAGATCCAGGCGGTAGGCTCCGTTTTCCTCGATCATCGGATTGGGGACCACGCGCCGGCCGTTTCTGAGGACCGCGCGGTCAAACCGGGAATAGGACGGGCGCTGGATGATCACGCCGTCTCCGGGGGCCGTGAACGTGCGGATCGCGGTGGAAAGTCCGAAAATGGTGCCGAGCGTCGGAACAATGCTGTCCGTATCGATACGCCATCCCCGGGAAAGCTCCGTCCAGAAGGATATTTTCTCCCGGTAGCGGGCGTCGGGCAGGGTAAAGCCGTAGATCCCTTCCCCGGCGAAGCGGGCGGCGGCGCCGCGGATGCAGGGGGCGGTCGGATAGTCCGCCTCCGCGCCGGAAAGGAAGACCGCGTCGGCCGGAAGTTCCTCCCTCATGCCGCCTTTCATATTTCCCGTATGCTCTCTGCTGACAAATGTTTCAAAATCGAAGGTCATGGCTGGATGCTGCGCTCCTTGGCGCGGCTGTTTCGGCGTCCCGTTCCGCGGGGGCCGCCGGGGTATTCTGCGCCGCGCGTTTTCTCTTTTCTGTGTACGATATTAAACGATGCCGCATCGTTTGTCAATTGGCTCGCGCCGCGGTAAAGTACCCCTTGAACAGATCGATTAAAATGTATATAATAAAATCAGCAAATGAATCCGGGTGATATATGAAAATGGAATTGGAAGGAGTAAAATATGAGTCAGAGACGGATAGAAATTACGATTCCGGAAGAGATGGTTCCTTTTGTACTTTTGTCTGATGGAGAAGCGCAGCTTAAGCGGAATGCCATGCTTTTATATCCGTATATTCAGGATGGTACGATTTCTCATGGAAAAGCGGCGGAAATTCTCGGCATTCATAAGCTGGACCTGATCGTGCTTTACAGCAGAATGGGTCTTGATTATTTGACAGAATCAGAGATTGATTTGAAGAAAGATATTGAGACAGTAAGAATGGCAAGGAGAAAAGATGCGGTAAGATAGTTATTTCCGATACAACGCCGATTATTTCTTTGCTTAAAGCAGGGCAGCTGGAACTTTTAAAGAGGCTGTTTGGCGAGATCATCATTCCGCAAACGGTATTTACAGAGCTGGTTTCCAATAGTGTATTTGCTGATGAAGCGGAGACTGTCAGGTCATGTCCTTATATTCGGGTAAGGGATGTTGTCGAAAAAAGGCTGTGAGTATTCTGCAGAGAGTTACGGGATTGGATGCGGGGGAAAGCGAGGCTATTGTAATAGCGGAAGAACTGGAAGCAGATCTGCTTCTTGTAGATGAGCATAAGGGCAGACGCGTGGCGCAGCAAATGGGTATTCCAATTACCGGGACTCTGGGCATACTTCTTCTGGCATTTGATGAGACCCTGATAACGGCTGAAGAAATAGATTCTTGTATAGAAACTATGACGAATTGCGGAATTCGGATAAGCAATGGTCTGAGAAAAGAGGTAAAAGCTTATTTGACACAAGGGAAATAAAACAGAGCTCACCGTCCAGTCATAACCCGCCCCGCCCCCTCATAGAATGTAAAAAACATTCTCGGGGGACACCTTGAAGGATTATATCGAAGAGCGTGCGGTGGACATCGCCAATTACATCATAAACCACAACGCCACGGTGAGGCAGACGGCGAAGAAGTTCGGAATTTCAAAGTCCACGGTGCACAAGGACGTGACGGAGCGGCTGGAACATATCAATCCGTCGCTGGCGGCGGCCGCCCGCATCGTGCTGGATGTGAACAAGTCGGAGCGGCATATTCGCGGCGGGCTGGCGACGCGGGAGAAATACCAGCACCGGCTGCAGATGTGCAGCAAGGAAGATGAGTGAGATTATTT
>CANQGA010000323.1 GCA_947600145.1 uncultured Lachnospiraceae bacterium
CGGAAGCAGGAGATCCGTCCGTTTACAAAGATACAGGATTCATTTAAGAAAATCGTTGTGGTGAGAGAGGATATCGAACCATGGCATGACGAAAACGGAATTTTATATGTCGGAATCGAGCAGTTCCTGCTGGACGAATCGGCGATGGATCTGTAGGAGGGACGCAGGATATATGCCCATGCTTTATACGGGAATCAACTTTCATCTGAAGAATCGTTGACTTTTTGCATACAATAGCGTACAATAATAATACAAATGAATGTCGTAAAGGAGTGAAGGAATATGGCATCCAATGTGCTGCAGGTAAGGGTAGACGAAAATCTTCGTGCGGAGGCCGCAGCGATTTATGCGGATCTTGGGATTGACCTACAAACTGCCGTGCGGATTTTTCTGAAACGGTCCGTGATGGTAAACGGGCTTCCGTTCAGCATGACACTTGGAGAACGTCAGGATACGGCGGCCGTCGCGGGGATCCGGGCGATTCAGAGCATGAGGGAGTCAGCGGAAAAGGCCGGTCTTTCCGAGATGAGCCTTGACGAGATTAATGCGGAAATCGCTGCATCCAGGAGAGAGCGCCATGCGCGAAAAGCGGGAGGTGCGGAATAAGCGATATGAAATATTATGCTGTTCTGGATACGAACGTATTGGTTTCCGCTCTCCTTGCGAGGAAATCTGCTCCCGCCCAAGTTTTGGACGAAGCTGTCGACGGAAGGATTGTGCCGCTGTACGATGACGAAATACTGGCGGAATATGAAGACGTACTCCGCCGTGACAAGTTCCCATTTCAGGAACAGGAGGTCCAAGCGGTCATCAACGCGATCTGCAGGCGGGGAATCTGCGTAGAAGCGGAGCAAATAGGTGTTCTCCTGCCGGATCCGGACGATGTGGTGTTTTATGCGGTCGTCATGCAAAAGAAGAAGGAAGGGGACGCATATCTTGTGACGGGAAACCAGAAGCATTTCCCACGGGAGCCATTTATCGTAACACCCAAGGAGATGGTCGAGATCATCGAATCCGGGGCGGAAAAATAGTACAAGCAATAGGAATAACTGAAACAACTGATTATTTGTTATTCATGCAAGCCATATCCTGTATGGATATGGACGCCTGATGGAGCGCCGGAGGAAAATTGTGTACGACAGGATAATATCTCGTTAAAAAATTGCGGATATCCGCATTTTTTTAACGAGATATTCTTGTAACGGCCGGTTATTTGTGATATGCTATCCATGTACTCAATAATGCGGAATATAAAATAGCCGGATGAGGTGGCATATGGAACTGGCAAGAAAACAATACCTGGATAAACTGGTTAAGAAGAAAGACAACGGCCGGGTGAAAATTATAACAGGAATCCGCCGTTGTGGAAAATCCTATCTGCTGTTTGAGTTATATACAAAGTATCTTTTAAATAATGGTGTAAATGAAGATCAGATTATTGGACTTGCTCTGGATGAACTGCCGAATGCGAGGTATCGCAATCCCATGGAACTGGATCGATATATCAGAAGCAGAATTACAGATAAATCAAAAAGATATTATGTCCTGATTGATGAAATTCAATTCGTATCAGAAATTCAGAATCCATATATTGATGATCCCGCCGCAAAGCTTACTTTTATCGATGTGGTGCTGGGACTCATGAAGATTAAGAATGCTGACATCTATGTGACCGGCAGTAATTCTAAGATGCTGTCGTCGGACATTCTTACTCAATTTCGGGATCGTGGTGATGAAATACGTGTTTTTCCGCTGTCATATGCAGAATTTTTTGCTGCTTATGAAGGAGATAAGAGACATGCGTGGAGGGATTATTATACCTATGGCGGAATGCCCGTGATATTGTCTCTGGACACGCATGAAGAGAAAAGTAAATATTTGCGTGAATTGTTTACAAAAACGTATCTGAAGGACGTAATAGAGCGGCATACGGTCATCAATGACACGGAAGTACTGGAGGATCTTTTAAATATCGTGGCTTCGGCCATTGGTTCCTTCACGAATCCGGCGAAGCTGTCCCGTACGTTTGCCAGTGAGAAACAGATAAAAATAGCTTCTGCTACAATAGAGCGTTATCTTGATTATTTTATCGATGCGTTTCTCCTGCAGAGGGCAGAACGTTATGACGTCAAAGGGAAAAAGTATATGAAGACTCCTCAAAAATATTATTTCACAGATGTGGGACTTCGGAATGCGCGTATTGGTTTTCGCCAGCAGGAAGAAACGCATATTATGGAAAACGTGCTGTACAGCGACCTCAAGCGGCGCGGGTATGATGCGGACGTCGGAATAGTCGAATATAATTGCGTGGATGAGGGAGGAAAAAAGATCAGAAAAAATCTGGAGGTTGACTTCGTTGTAAACAGGGGAGATCAGAGATGCTATATACAATCGGCTCTTACGGTTGCCGATCCCAGGAAAAAGGAACAGGAGACAGAGTCGCTGAGAAGAATTCCGGATTCTTTCAGGAAGCTGGTGGTAGTGAGGGACGATATTAACCCGTGGCGGGATGAAAATGGAATTCTGTTTGTCAGTGTAGAGCAGTTCCTGCTGGATGAGAG
>CANQGA010000324.1 GCA_947600145.1 uncultured Lachnospiraceae bacterium
TCATCGCTCGGTCAATTTTTATTTTACCGACGAGTCGGAACCGTCACTCGTCTCATGAAGCGATAGAATCTCTTCGATTCTTATGATACCACAGTTCAGGGAGATCTTCAAGCATTATTTCGCCTCTGGCTGTATCTCAAAAATATAATCCGTCACGCAGTCATACCACTGCACATACGGCACGCCGTTGACGATCAGACGATCATTCTCCGGCAGCAGCTCCGTCCATTTCTTATGGTAACGGTCAAACGCCCAGTCGTTACGGTTGAACCGCCGCCAGAGTATCGTCCGGCCGTTGGCGTCCAGAAACTGCTCGGACACCACGCCGCTGTTGTAAGTCTCAATATCCATAACACAGACGGTGTCGTAGCTCTTTCCTCCGACGGTCACCGTGTACCGCCCGACGATGTCCAGCAGGAAGTCCTTCCGGACGCTTGTGATCACATTTCCGACCCTCGTAATATCGCCTTTCTGCGACAGGTTCGTCTCATTGCCGCAGTTGTCCTCGCCGAAGCCCCAGTTGTTCATGAACGCGTCGCCGTCCAGAAATGTGATATAATTCCTCACATCGCCGTCATAGCGCAGCGTCGCCAGATAGCGGCAGTGGGTGTCTGTGAGCTGGGCCACAAATACCCGCCTGGTCGTATCCTCAGGACCGGGAAGGGAAAGAACGGAACGGCTCCGGCTTTCGCCTGCTGCCCCGGCCATACCGGGGCTGCCGCATTCCTGCTGACGCGCTCCCTCAGGCGAATTCTCCCAGATCATTTCCTTCGCCGTCAGTTCCACGCCCTCGATCCCATGCACCATAGCCCTGCCGGTCGCTTCCATGTCATAGACGTAATGGCACCGGCGCGACGGCATGTCATACATCCCCCATGTCAGCTTCTCTCCCAGCCTCGGCACCAGGAACCATCCCATCAGTTCTTCCCATTTCACGGAAAATGGCGCTTCGCCGCTCGCCTCGATCCGATAGGCGGGAAGATATTCGGGGAGCCGCTTCCCTTTCCCTCTCGTCCTGCCTGTAATTCTTTCTTCTGCCATTTTCGATCCCGCAGTCATATTGTTCTCTCCTTTCCGTGCGCCGGTGCGGTATGGATGCTTTTCCCTCGGCGTACCGCTGCCGGGCGGATGGCCTTCTCCGAATGTACCGCCGCCGGGCGGATACTGTTCCTTAAACTTCTGCTTCGCCGTAAACAGGCGGCTCTTGACCGTTCCAAGCGGAACGCCCAGCCGTCTGGCGATCTCGGCCTGCGGCAGTTCCTTCCAAAAATACAGATACAGTATCTGTCTGTCTTTATCCCGCAATAGTTCCAGGGTCTCGCGCACCGCGTCCGCCTCGGATGTATCGCCCGGATCTCCGAATTGGCCAGGAATCACCAGTCCATGCCTGCTGCCGATCAGATCACATTCCCGCAGGCTGACTCCGCTATCCGTCAGATTTTGACTTGGCGGTTCGTCTGAACAGGCAGACAGACCGCCCACATTCTCCGGCAGCGCCGCGAAGGGCATCTCCAGCCGTCTGGCCATCTCCCGGAAATAGTCGCTGCACTTATTCCTCGCAATGCTGATGATCCAGGCCAAAAAAGCCTCCTGATTCTTCAGATCCCCGAACCGCTCGTAGGCCGTCAGGTAGATCTCCTGCAGCACGTCCTCCGCATCCGTCCGCGAAGGCAGCCTGAAACGCACGAACCGCTCCACCGCGGTGCGATTGTCCTTCAGCAGATTTTCAAAATCGAACCTGTTCCCGGAATTCTCGGAACCCGCTTTCCCGGATCCATCCATACCGTCACCTCCCTTCATTTTCGTTTCTTTGAAGCCGGCTTCACTTATATAGACGAAATAAAATGACAAAAGGTTCATTTTCACGATATAAACAAGTATATCCGAACACTGTCTATTCCACAATCCTTGAGGATTCAAGTCTTGCAATCACCCTGCAGATATGCTATGATGAACTTGCTTCGGGAGACATTCCGTCTTCCGTTATCATGTATCTGGTTTCATAACCGGACTAAGTCTCCGGCAGATTCCACTGGTATACAGCCTTACAGAAGTGAAAGATCCATTATGTTCCAAGGAGGGAAATCAACGGGAAAGATATCGGGTCCTGCCAGCCCGGAAATATGAAAATAATTGAAGGGAGTTTTCCTATGCCGACAAAATTACAAACCTATTTCCCCCTGATCCGGACACGAAAAGAGATCATGGGGGAAATCCAGCACAACCCTGTCCTGCTCGCCACATTCCAGTCCTGGAAGCCGGAACGCCAGGATGAGTTCCTTGACTTCTGCAGCGGTGTACAGGGAGTGAAGCTGCTCTACGATTCCTTCTTCAAATCCATCATGGACCCGGAACAGGATCCGAAGCGTCTTAGCGATCTGCTCTCCCTGCTGATGAATCGGAAAGTCCGCGTCCTGCGGGAACTTCCCCACGAGGGCGGACGCGTCACCCCGGATACCCTGATGGTAATGGACATTATCGTACAGCTGGAAGACGGCAGCATTACCACAGTAGAAGTCCAG
>CANQGA010000325.1 GCA_947600145.1 uncultured Lachnospiraceae bacterium
CGGTGACGGTCAGTGTCTTGACCGGCTTGTCGGAGCCTTCGGGCGTGATATCGATCTTCGTTTCCAGAGCCGCGTCGGGGGCGTCCTTATCCCACACCCATCCGACGATCGTCATCCGGTCGGCCCAGTCCAGGTGACCGTTGGGGGCCGCCATGACCGGCATACAGAATAGAAGGCTTAACGCGGCCGCTCCTGCCGCGGCCGCTGTTTTTTTGCAGAAAATACGTTTCATGAGCAATACCTCATTTCTTATTCTTTTGTCAGGGAAAATCTACCAGTTACAATTATATTACAAATTTGTTAAAAGTCAAGTCATACAGAAATTTGTAGGAAAACCGTAAGGAAAATCCGCCGCGCGTCCGGCGCCGGATACGAAAATGAGAAAAACAGAAAAATATTTGGAAAAGGTATTGACAAATACTGGGGGAAGTAATATAGTAAGAACGTAGGAATTAGCACTCGATGGTGATGAGTGCTAACAACCGAAAGGGATCGGCGGAAAGGAGCGGACACATGGAAATGGATGAGCGTAAGATCACCATATTGAAGGCGATCATCAAGAACTATATGGATACCGGTGAACCGGTCGGATCCAGGACCATTTCCAAATATGTGGACAATAAGTGGAGTTCCGCCACGATCCGCAATGAGATGTCCGATCTGGAGGAGATGGGCTATATCGTTCAGCCCCATACTTCCGCGGGACGGATCCCTTCGGATAAGGGGTACCGTTTTTATGTGGATCAGATCGAACTGGAGAAAGACAATGAGGCGGCCGAGGTCCAGGAGCTGATGATCCAGCGGATCGACCGGCTGGAGTCCGTGCTCAAGAAACTGGCGAAACTGCTGGCGCACGATACCAATTACGCCGCGCTCATCAGCGGCCCGCGCTATCAGGAGAATAAACTGAAGTTCATCCAGCTGTCCCGGGTGGACACGGATAAGATGCTGATCGTTACGGTGCTGGAGGGCAACCTGATCAAGAACGCCATCGTCCAGGTGGTAAATATGCCGGATGAGGAAGAACTCCTGAATATGAACATCCTGCTGAACAGCAATCTGAACGGGCTGACCATCGAAGAGATCAATCTCGACGTGATCAGCCGCATGAAGCAGCAGGCCGGGAGCCACGCGGATGTGGTGGATCTGGTGCTTGAGCAGGTGGCAGAAGTGATCAGGGCGGATTCAGAGGACCTGCAGATCTATACCAGCGGCGCGACCAATATTTTCAAGTATCCGGAGCTGAGCGACAACCAGAAAGCCAGCGAGCTTCTGCAGACGCTGGAGCACACGGAGCTTCTGAAGGATCTGGTGGACACCGATGGCGGTTCCGAGAACGGGACCGGGATCCAGGTGTATATCGGCGAGGAGTCTCCGGTCCGGGCCATGCGGGACTGCAGCGTGGTGACGGCCAATTATGAATTGGGCGAGGGGATCCGCGGAACAATAGGGATTATCGGACCCAAGCGGATGGATTACGAGAAGGTGCTCAAGACCCTGCGGACCCTGATGACGCAGCTGGAGACCGCTTTTAAAAAAGAAGAGAGGTAGATAAGACGTGGAAGGCAAAGAGCGCGAAGAGATATATGAGGAGAAGCCGGAGACGGCCGGGGCGGAAGAGCCTGCGGAGGAGACGGCAGATCCCGGAGACGGAACCGCGGATGCTTCCGGTGTGACCGGCACCGCGCAGAACGGCGACGGGACGGCAGCCGAAGAAGGAAAGGACGCCGGACCCGCCGGAGAGACCGAAAGCGGCGGAGAGGAAGAGAAAACGGATGAGGACGGCGCTGACGACAGTCAGACCTCAGACTCAGACGAAGAGGAAGGACCGGCCCCCGCATCCGACGGCAAATGGCACGTGTTCGGCAAGAAGAAGGAAAAGAAGGATCCGAAGGATCAGAAGATCGAGGATCTGACCGATCAGCTGAAGCGCCAGATGGCGGAGTTCGATAATTTCCGCAAGCGCACCGAGAAAGAGAAGTCGGCCATGTTCGAAGTGGGAGCCAGAAGCATCATCGAGAAGATGCTGCCGGTGATCGATAACTTTGAGCGGGGCCTGGCCACCGTTCCGGAAGACGCCAAAGGAACTCCTTTCGCGGAAGGAATGGATATGATCTACAAGCAGCTTCTTAAGAATCTGGAAGAAGCCGGCGTGAAGCCCATCGAGGCCGTAGGTCAGCCCTTTGATCCCAACTTCCACAACGCCGTGATGCATGTGGAGGATGAGAACCTGGGCGAGAACGTAGTCGCCCAGGAGTTCCAGAAAGGATACATCTACCGCGACACCGTCGTACGGCACAGTATGGTCCAGGTAGCGAATTGACTGTGAGCACTTAGCGAGCGCGAGCCGAAAGGCGAAGGAAATAATCAAATTTCAAATATATATGTAGGAGGAAAAAATCATGAGCAAGATCATAGGAATCGATTTGGGAACAACCAACAGCTGCGTAGCAGTCATGGAAGGCGGCAAGCCGACCGTCATCGCCAACGCGGAGGGCGTCCGCAC